>JBOGUE010000568.1:0-14707 GCA_050695955.1 Thermomicrobiales bacterium
GGATGCGACCGTATACCGCGCCTGACGTAACTCAACCTTGCCATCGTCCTCAATCACGAACGTCACCTTGTCGGTCGTGCCGACGCCGAGATGGCGACGCACTTCGACCGGGATCGTCACCTGGCCTTTGCTTGTAATTGTGGATACGATCTCCCTCATATCTTCTCCCGTCCGCGTCCGATCTCGGCAAGTAAGGAGAGTGTACCTATAACCTTGCCTCAGCTCAATTCGTCTGGCTATCTTTGGACTTGTAAGGCCGTTGCCGGATGGCGTACTGAAAGGGCCGACAGAGAGTAGGCAAGCTCAGGAGACTGATGTGGCGACGCGCGGCGCGCCTCGGGAACCGAAGGATCCTCCAGGGTGCTCACTCTTCCGCCACAGTTCTGCGCCGTATGGAACAAGTGTGCTTGATTTGTTATCATAACTATCCCGCGCCCCTACACGGCTCTGGCTCGCGTGCCTTCGTAGCTTGGGATCGGAGCAAGCCTTCGTGCGGGATACCATTTTCATCAGCCATGCCAACCCCCAGGATAACGCCTTTACGCTCTAGCTAGCATTGCAGTTGGCGCACCAGGGGTATCCGGTCTGGTGCGACCTTACCAAGTTGCTGGGAGGTGAAGATTTCTGGTCTGACATCGAGACGGTCATTCGTGAGCGCACGGCTAAGGTTCTCTACGTCCTGTCGCGCTCCTCAAATCACAGGGACGGGACGCTACGGGAACTCTCAGTCGCCCAAGCCGTCGAGCGATCGTGCCATATTGATGACTTTATCATCCCCCTCAAGATTGACGATCTACCCCACGCGGATATCAATATCCGGCTCCACCACCTCAATGCTGTGCGGTGCCCTTCCATAAGGGGTGGGCCATCGGACTGGGTCGTTTGGTTGAAAAGCTGGAAGAGGATGGAGTAGCCAAAAGCCCAATCTTCTCGCCGAATGCTGTCACGGAGTGGTGGCGGTCCTACCGTGGTGCTGACTATGGCGTGACTTGCCGTCCCGAAGAGCACATGACGAATTGGTTCCCGATCGGACATCTGCCCGAGACGATTCACGTCCATCAATTGGCAAGGTACGGAGGAGGAATAACTGCATTGTCCAGCGAGCCGCCTTACCCCACGGTCAAACACGGATCCTATTTACTGTCATTTGCTTCTGCCGATGACCTTCGCTCGGCCATCACCTCACCCGTCCAACTCGTTCGGTCAAAGACCTGCCCTCTCTCGACCTTCCTCGACGGTGCCTATACTGTTCATTCATGGCAAGGTTCGCTTTGACGAGGAAGAGTGGCGAGGGTTCCGAGACGCGGTTGGTCCAGAGACCACCGTTGTGGGTGTGCGGACTACGGATGAGCGCGACCTCAAGCTCTACCGAAAGAGCAAAATGCCAGCCCTGCGCGGCCTCGCGTGGATACGCGACGATTGGGCAGCGTATCTTTGGACCAAGGGTTACATACCACGGCTGCACACCTATATCGGACGAGAGGTTCCCAAGTCTCTCCGGATTGAGGTTTGTCGTGGCAGGGCATCTATAGAGGTTGTGCTCGCGGATATCTTGGCTTTGACTAAACTCAACTACAACGCGTGTATCTTTGGCGACGGCTTGCCAGTGACTCTGAAGTTTGCCGATGCCGTCGGAGAGATCCTGACTGCAGGTCCATTGGACATGACGGCACCCTGGCCGTTCAAGTACTACATCTGAATGCAACTCGTTGGTCGCCCCGAGGTAGTGCAGGCAGCCTGTCCCGCGGCAATCGGTAATGAGGATTGTGGCAGTCTTCCTCGCGGCTGAAATGAAAGATCCTTGGTCCGCTAATGGTAGCGCCCGACCCGCGGGCTGCGGCGGACTCGTCGTAGCTGCCCTGCTTCAGTTGCCGAAGCGTCATCGCGTGATGGCGTATCCTTTCCGCTATTGAACCCGATCCACACGGAGGCGAGAACAACAGGCTGATGGCGACGGTGCATGAATTTCCGTCCTCGAGCGGGGAGGTGCCGTGCACCTATCACCCGAACGTGCAGACGAGGTTGCGGTGCTCCCGCTGCGGCAAGCCGATTTGTCCGCGCTGCGGCGTGCGGACGCCGGTCGGCTTGCGCTGCCCCGAGTGCGCGGGCGTGCGTGGGCTGCCGACCTACCGCACCGATTCGGCGGTGCTGCTCAAGGCCAGTGCGATTGGACTGGCGGTGGCGATCGCCGTCGGCGCCCTCTGGGCCTACGCCCCAGATTGGGGTTTCTATCTCTCGCTTTTGCTCGGATTTGGAGTGGCGGAGGCGATGGCCTGGGCCAGCAAAGCGAAACGCGGCCTCGATCTGCAACTCATCGGGATGGCGATGGTCGCGGTCGGTCTGGTTCTGAGCCGCGTGCTGTTGGCGCAGCGTTTTGGTATCTCCGCCGAACAGGTAAATGCCCTCAGCGACCAGGTGTTCACCCCAGCGATTCTCGAGGAATTTGGCCGACCGGTTTCGGTCGCCCAGGCGCTCCACATCCGGTTCAGCCCCGATGGCATCTTTGCCGCATTGAGTTTTGCGATAATCTGGATTCGGTTCCGGTAAGCCGGTGACTTCGTGCCTTACTTCCTGAACCGGCGGCGTGCGGATTCCTCGTCGTCTGTCACCGGCGACGACTTGATGCATGCCGCGCCTGTCCGTTCCGGTGTCGCCGCGGCGGCGATCGTGATCATGCTTGGCAACGTCCTCAGCCGGGTGCTCGGGCTGGTCCGCGAGCAACTCGCCTCAGGGCTCTTCGGAACCGGCGACCCGATCGCGGCCTTCACCATCGCCGACAACGTCCACACCCTCCTCTTCGACCTCCTCATCAGCGGCAGCCTCCAGGCGGCCCTGATCCCGGTCCTGGCGGCTAAAGTGGCTCCCGACCTGGCGACCCGAGCCGAATTGCGGCGCATCGCTGGGGCGATGCTCGCCCTCTTCGCTCTAGCCGGTGGTCTCGTCGTCGCCTTGGCCCTGATATTCGCGCCGTACGTCGTCGAGGCCATGACCGCGCTTGGTAGCGACGCCGGCGTCCACGACCCGGAGACGACCGAGCTCACCGTGACGCTCGTGCGCCTTATCCTGCCGGCCGTCTTTTTCCTCGGCCTCAGCACGATCCTGATGGGTGTGCTCTACGCGCTCGAACGGGTAACCGCGCCCGCGCTAGGGATTGCGGTCCGCAACGCCGCGGTCGTCTTGGCGATGCTCCTCTTCGCCGACTCGATCGGGGTCAAAAGCATGGCTGCCGGCGTCGTGGTCGGGGCGCTGGCGATCGTCGCCATGCAGATCATCCCGCTGCACCGCGCCGGAGCGTTGCCTCGGCCTAATCTCGATTTCGGGCAACCGGCTGTCCGGCAGGTGTTGCGACTCTATCTGCCGATCTTTCTCGGCCTGCTCGTCAATACCGTCGCCGTCGTCGTCGACCGGAACCTGGCCTGGGGCGCGGAACGCGACGCGCTGGGCGCGATGCGGTACGCCACAACACTGGTGCAATTGATCCTGGGCCTCGTTGCGGCGGCGATCTCGCTGGCCGCGCTGCCGACCCTCTCGCGCTATTTCGCCGCCGGCGACGAATCGGCCTTCATGGGCACCCTCGGCCGGGCCCTGGCGATGGTCACCGTTCTGATCGTACCGGCGGTCCTCGGACTGGCCGCGGTGGCGCAGCCTGCCGTTTCGCTCATCTTTCAACACGGCGAAACCGATGCCGCCGACGCTCGCTTGATCGTGATCGCGCTCCTCGGGTACCTCCCCGGCACCCTCTGCGCCGCCTACGATCAGGTGCTGATCTTCGCCTTCTACGCCCGACAGAACACGCGCGCCCCGGTTGTCGTCGGCATCCTGGCGGTGCTGGTTTACTTCGTCGTCGCCTTCTCGCTAGTCGACTGGCTCGGCATGGTCGGACTCGTCATCGCCAACTCGGCCCAATTCGCGGCGCACGTCGCGGTGATGTTTTGGCTCGCCCGGCGAACTTTTGGTTGGGCGACGAGTGCACAACTACGCCGCACGGTCGGGTCTTGCCTCATCGGCGGAATCGGCTGCGCGCTCGCGGCGCTCACTCTTTGGCTTGCGCTCCGCGCGGGCATCCCGCGGACCGACGGATGGCGCGAGATCGGCCGCGAGTTCGTGCTGCTCGGGCTGCCTATTGCCGCTGGCAGCACCGTCTACATCGCCGTGCTCCACCACCGCGGCGTCGAGGAACTGGCGACGCTACGCCGGGCGATCCTGGGACGCGTCCTACCCCGGTTCGCCGCCTGACGGCGTGGGCGCGTTCACAACCGCCTTCCCCCTTCCGCCTTCCGCTCAACGCCCATCCGCCGCCCCACATACACTTCGGCGATCCGCCGCGCCTCGTGCCAGACGTCGCGCAACGGGATGTCGGCGGCACGGGCGATGCTGGCGCAGTCGTCGTACTCAGGAGCGACGTCGATCACGCGCCCCTGCCACCCGCGCAGCTTCACCCGCACGTCGCCCCAGCGGGTGATGACCGTTTCGATCCGGCGGGCGGCTTTGGTGCGCTCGACGCGGGTGGCCCGAACGCCGAGGGTCGTGCTGTTCTCAATCAGGGCGTGCTCAATGTCGGGCCGGCGATCGGCGGCGCAAAGAACGCCGACAACTGTCGCTGGACGACCCTTCTTCATCGTCGCCGGTGTTAACCACACGTCGAGCGCGCCGGCCTCGAAGAGACGCTCGACCAGGAGCTCGAACCCCTGCGGGCTCATGTCGTCGATATTCGTCTCCAGAACCAGATCGTCGCCTCCGGAGTTAGGGTCGGCCGCCTCGCCGATCCAGACGCGGAGCGCGTTCGGCCAGGGTAGCTCCATCGTGCCGAACCCGTACCCGATCGCGGACGGCGCGAAGTCGGGCCGGGAGAAGGTCGCCAGGGTTGTCAGGATCGCCGCGCCCGTCGGCGTCAGCAGCTCGGCCGCGACTGGTTCGCCGCCTGGATCGCGCCCCGCGATCGGCGCGTTGGCACGGGCCAAGAGGGCGGCGGTCGCCGGCGCCGGCACAGGCAGCAAGCCGTGCCCCGTGCGAGCAAAACCCGAACCCACCCGCGGCGGACCGGAATAGACACGTTCGATCCCTAGCAGCGCGAGCCCAATCGCCGCGCCACAGATGTCGACGATCGCGTCGATACCCCCGACCTCGTGGAAATGCACACTCTCCACATCGACGCCATGAACGCTCGCCTCGGCCTCGGCCAGATTGCTAAAGACGGCCAGCGCCTGATCCTTGATGGGAGCCTCCAGACGCGCCGCCTCGATCAGCGCCCGAATCGCGGACCAATCGCGAACAGTTTGGTCGTCGTGGACGACAACATTCACGCGTGTGCCACGGATCGCATGGTGGCTGACCGTCTCCTGCTGGAGGTCGAATCCACCAACATCCAGCTTGACGAGCTCACGTCGCAGATCGGCGAGCGACAGCCCTACATCGACCAATGCGCCAAGCATCATGTCGCCGCTCGCGCCGGAATATGGATCGAAGTACGCGATACGCATTGGAATGACCGCAATCGTAGAGGCGGACCGGTGTGTCCGCCTGCCTTCATTGCCACGGCCTCTGCATTCGAACCAGGGCAGACACACCGGTCTGCCCCTACGAAACCCGATCACCGCACAGCGTGGCGGCCCATTGCCGCAGCATACCAGTCTCATCGTCCGGCTTCTCTGCTACCATCCCCGCAATCCGGATCATCGATGACGTCGAGGGGCACACCATGGGCGAACGGGCAACCCACGAGGCAACAACCGCAACCGCAACCGCGACGAAGCGGCGGTTCGGCGGGCAGTCGATGACAGCGACGCTACGGTCCGTCCTGATGCGCCGACCGGCGCGACCCTCAGCTGGGGAAGAGTGGCGCGACTTCGGGTACCTCCATCCGGTCGATGCCGACCTGGCCGCGCGGGAGCACGCGGATCTGCGGGACCTGCTCGCTGGAGCGGGCGTCGAAGTTGTCGAGGATGGCCCAGACCCGGACGGCTTGCTCGACGCCATCTTTGCCTTCGATCCCTCGTATGTGACCGACCATGGCGCGATCATCCTGCGACCGGGCAAGGCGCTACGGCAGGCCGAGGCAGCGTTGGCGGCGCGGACCTATGAGCGAATCGGTGTCCCGATCCTGGGATGGATCAAAGAGCCGGGCACGGTCGAAGGGGGCGACTGCTTCTGGATCGACGCGCGGACGCTTGCGGTCGGCCGTGGCTACCGCACGAACGGCGAGGGCATCCGCCAATTGCGCGAGATCCTGGCTGGGATCGACGTCGGCCTCTTTGCCTACGACTTGCCCCACTGGCACGGGCCGGGCGCGTGTTTGCACTTCCTCTCGCTGATCAGCCCTGTCACGGCGGACCTGGCCGTGATCTATCGCTTGCTCATGCCAGTGCGGCTGGTCGAGACGCTGGAGGAGCGCGGCTGGCGCTTCGTCGACGTCCCGGATGAAGAATTCGCCTCGATGGGTGGCAACGTCCTGGCGCTCGGCCCAGGCCAATGCTTGATGCTCGACGGCAACCCCAAAACCCGACGGCGGCTAGAGGCTGCCGGCTGCGAGGTCCAGACCTACCGGGGGCAGGAAATCTCCCTCAACCGCGAAGGCGGGCCGACCTGCTTGACGCGACCGTTGTGGCGGGAGATCGTTGCAAGGGCGTAACGCCGGCGAGGATAGGCGCGACGTGGCAGGCGACCGCACCGGTGCTCCCAACGACCTGTTCCCGGCAGATCCGAACCACCCAGCGGATGAGACGGCCAGCGTCGAGTTGCGCGATGTAAGTAAATGGTACGGGCCGGTCATCGCGGTGGACGGCATTTCGTTAGTGATCGAGCGGGGCGAGTTCGTCACGCTGCTTGGGCCGTCGGGCTGCGGCAAGTCAACCACACTGCGCATTATCGGCGGCTTCGAGTCGCCAACCTCCGGGGCGGTACTGATCGACGGCCAAGATATGGCCGCGCTCCCGCCCTACCGTCGCCCGGTGAACACGGTCTTCCAACACTACGCGCTCTTCCCTCACATGTCGGTCGGCAAGAACATCGCGTACGGGCTACGAATGGTGGGTTTGCCGCGCAAAGAGCGGCGCCGGCGTGTCGATGAGGCCCTGGATCTGGTGCGCCTGCCGCACGTCGAGCACCGCGGTCCGGCCGAGCTCTCGGGAGGTCAGCAGCAGCGGGTCGCGCTGGCACGGGCGCTGGTCAACCGACCGCGCGTCCTCCTCCTCGACGAGCCGCTCGGTGCGCTCGACCTCAAGCTGCGCCAGGCGATGCAGCGCGAACTGAAACGGATCAACCGCGAGGTCGGCGTTACCTTCATCTACGTCACCCACGACCAGGAAGAGGCGCTTGCCATGTCCGACCGCATCGCCGTGATGAACGACGGCCGTATTCTTCAGGCCGGCGCCCCGGACGAGATCTACGAGCGACCGCGCAATCGGTTCGTCGCCGACTTCATCGGCCAGACCAACTTTTTGGAGGGGCCGGTGCTCGAAGCCGATGCGGGACTGGTTACCGTCGAGATCGTCGGCTCGGGCAGTGTGCGCGGGCGGGCGCCGGCCGGCACGGAACCGCGCGGCATGGTAACCGTGGCCGTGCGCCCGGAGAAGCTCGCCTTCGCTGGCGACTTTGGCGATTTCGGCCCGCCGGACGGATGGAGTGTCCTTTCCTGCACCGTTGCCGAGCTCGTCTACCTCGGCACGCACACCCAGCACGTCGTGCGTCTCCCCGGCGGCAGCAGGGTCGTCGTCCATCGGCAAAACCGCGCGCTCATCAGCGACCGCCTGACGCCCGGCGAAAAGACCGACATCGCCTTCGATCCCCAAGCGGCGACGATCTTGACCGAGTAGCTGACAGGCCGTTGCCTCTAAACGCCTAACGCCCAACGCCTTAGCACTCGCCGCGCGGGTGCTGCGACACCTTGCCCGAACCGGCGAGCTTAATGCACCCCTCCTTGGCGTCGAGCGCTGCATTCTCCTTGTCGGCCGCATCGATCACTTTTTGCAGTGCCGATTTAGCGGCGCTAACGGAGAGCGCCGGTTTCTTCTCGGCCTTCTTGTTCATGTCGGTGAAGTGTTTCTGATCGATGGCGATGTGTTTCTCTTCGTGAGCATTGACGACGCCGATGAAGTCGGTCCAAATCTTATTCGCCTCTTCGAAGCCCTTCGTGTCCTTCTCTTTCCAGTCGGGCACCGTCTTGGTCTCCGTGATGGCGACGGTTGCCGACTGCACCGGCTTGTTAGCCGATTCGGGCGGACAGAACGCCGCCGGCAGGGGATTGAACACGGGCAGGACGCTTGCCACGTGACCGCCTTGTTGTGCGTTCGCCGCATCGATGGCGTCCTGCACGTTCCCGGCGCTGACCGTGATCCCCTTGGTCGCCGGTGTGATCGTCGTCGTGCCCGGCGTGCAGGTTTCGCCCTCGTCGGTCGCGATCCCCGCGTTGTCGGCTAAATTGGCGATCAGGTTGTCGATTTGCCCCTCGATGCCTTTCCAATCGACGCCGAGACCGCGGCCGACCTCGCTCAGGATCTGTTCGACGACGGCCATCTCCTCGGGGAAGCGCTCGCGCAGACCGTCGCCGATCTCCTTGATCTCCTCCTTGACCGTCTCCACGGCGGCGTCGACCTTTTCCTCGACCCACTCGCCGGCCGAGTCGACCTGCTCTTCCACCCAGCCGGCCGCGTCTTCCACCTGCTCTTCGACCCAGGCGCCGGCGTCGCTGACTTGCTCATCGACCCACTCGGTAGCCTCGCTCACTTTTTCGTCGACCCACTCACCGGCGGATTCGGCCTGCTCTCCCGCCCAATCGGTAGCAGTTTCCACTTGCTCCCCGGCCCAGTCGGTCGCCGATTCGACCTGTTCCCCCGCCCAATCGCTGGCCGCATCCACTTGTTCTTCGAGCCAACCCGTGATGGGCCGCGGAGCAGGCGCGATCGGGCGCGCTTCCGGCCCGGCGGAGGCAGCGGCTGCGCCGCCGCCAGCGTTCAAAGAACGCATCGTCGCCTTCAGCGTCTCCAGCTTGACCACGAGGTGGGGCGGCATCCCCTTGGCCGGACCGCTGCCGATCGCCGGACCGAGCTTGATGCCCCCCGACTTCAGCGCGCCCCACGTCTTGGGTCCGACCATCCCATCGGCGCTGAGGCCGGCCGCGTTCTGAAAGGCGACGACCGCTTTGTGCGTGGCAGGCCCGAAGACGCCATCGGGCGTGATCCGCGCGCCGGCCGAAACGAGGTGCTGTTGCAGCGTGGCGACGGCGGGCGAAGACGAGCCCATGCGCAGCAATGGCTCGCCGCCTGGTTGACGCTGGATCGACAACGGCGCCGGATCCGAATGCCGTGGGGCAGTCAGCAAACGCTGGACCGCGGCGTTGCCACCGGTGGATTGCACGGTCTGGATCAGGTTTCGCCGGTCGGCCAGCGGCAGGCGCTGCATGCCAGCGGTGCCCTGCCGCATCGCCCCCACGAGCATCCGCATCCGCGCCGGCGCGGGCTCGGCCAAGACTATCTCGTCATCGGCATGCCGCCGCGCGACCCTGTGTCGGACCGCGCCCTGATGTAACCGCTGCCGGCCAGTAAGTCTATTGCCCATCAGCCGCCCTCGAAATTGCCGCAAGATACAGCCTGGACTCGTCGCGCACAATCACGCGGGCGATCCACCGCCTCACGACGGAGCCGGGCGGCCCATCCCAGTCCTTCGTGTGCCGCTACTCTACTCCCGGAACCGCCGTTATGGAATAGATCGTGCCCCATGCTGAATCGAGAGGCCATGAAGTTCGATACGTCCACCATCGACCAACAGGCATTCGCCAGAGAACTTGGCGACGCATACGGCTTGTCAATCTCGTCGATGACCTTCACGCCGAAAGGCGAAGAATCCTTCTGCTATGTCGCCCGCGATGCCAACGGTCACGAGTACTTCGTGCGGGCGCAAGACCGCACGCTCAACGGCCATCCGGAAGCGGTCTACGTCGCGGTCGCCGCCCTCCACGACCGTTGCGGTCTTACCCAGGCGCTCTCACCGCTCCAAACAGCCAGCGGCAGTCACACCTGGCGATACGACCGGTTCACCGTCGCCCTCTTCCCCTTCATTGCAGGCACCACAGCGTTTGAAGCCGGCATCACCGACGAGCAACTCGATCAGTCGGCTCGGATCATGGCTCACTTACACGGTAGCGATCCGCGCCGTCTCCCGCCGATGCCGCGCGAGCACTTCGACAATCCCTTCGCGCCGCCTATTGCACGCGCGCTCGCGGCTGCCGCATCGCTCTCGACGAACGCATCGATCCATCAGCACCGCGTCCGCAGCTTGCTCCTCGAACAGCAGGCAGACATTTCAGCAACCCTCACGCACATGCGCCAGCTACGCGACGCCGCGCATCGCCTCCGTTTACCCTTCGTCCCCACCCATGGCGATCCCAACCTGGCCAACTTCCTCATCGACGAGACCGGCCGGCTCCACCTCACCGATTGGGGCGAAATCGCCCTTGGCCCACGCGAGCGCGACCTCACCTTCCTTACCGACGAACAGTTCACGCCATTCCTCGATACCTACCTCGCCGCCTCCGGCCCGGTTCGCCTGCACCGGCTCCTCTTTCACTTCTATTTCTACCGCTGGACCGTCCAAGAGATCGCCGACTACACCTCCCGCATCCTCTTCGGCTCCACCGACCCGGAACCCGCCGAACACGCCTGGACCGAACTGCAACCCTATCTGCCGACCCAGCACGACGGCATCGAATCCGACTTGAAGGCGATCACCACCATTTTGCGTCGATTCGCGGATGATGGACGGCTCGTGTTCGACGAGCGGTGAGCGAATTAATTTGGTTTCGCAGATCGCGGTAAATGGCTCCGGAACGCGCACGATGGATATACAATGCAAGCGACAGCAAGCTGAGGTATTCCGATGAACCGACAGCAAATCAAAGAACGCGTCGTCAGCAATCCGGCCGTCATGCTCGGCAAGCCCGTCATTCGCGGCACCCGCATGCCGGTCTACCTCATCGTGGACTTCATCGAAGCCGGACAGTCTCCTGAAGAGATCGTCTCCGACTATCCAGACCTCACGATCGAAGATATCGAAGCAGCAAATGCCTACGCGGCCCTGGAGTCGCAACGGACCGAAGTCCGCTCCCTCTAGGCACCCTCTGTGACTAAGTTCCTCCTTGACGCCAACCTCTCCCCAAAGGTTGCGCGGTTCCTCTTCGACCACTTTCAGTTAGACGTGATTTCGCTACAAGGTCAGCGTCTCGGCGAGCTTCCAGACAAAGAAGTGATTCGCATGGCACGCAGGACCCGTCGCGTCATCATCACCCTTGATCGCGACTTCGCGGAATACTTCTATCGGGTCGAGCAACCAACCATCGGCATCATCTCTCTCGACCTTCCGAACACACATCGAAATAACCCAGGGATCAACCGCGTCCGAGCCGACTTCTTCGAGTCTCACTCATCAACCATCGATCTTGACCTTGCGCGGGTGATCTTGACCGAGCAGACAGTCCGAATCGTCCGACCACGTCTCGACGTTTTCGATTCCTAGCGGGGCCAGAACTCTGCGTCACGGAATCCGCAGCCCCCAAACCGACTCCGGAAACCGCTCCTGCAGCTCCCGCCAGACGGCGTACATCTGGTCGTTATCGTGCGTCTTGAGGTAGACGGCGATACCGCGCCAGTAGATCGCCTCGGGGGCAAAGGCGCCGTCGGGGTGGCGCTCGGTCACGTTGTGCAACAGGCCAAGCGCCCGGTCGTATTCGGCCCAGCGGAAGCGGGCGTTCGCTTCGCCGATATCGAGCATGTCGAGGAAGTCGGCGGGCGGGAGGTAATTGATGGAACGATAGTGAACCGTGCCGCGGCGGTCGGCGACGAGGAGGGTCGGCGTCCAGATCACGTTGAGGGGACGGACGACGGCGCGGTCGCGGAAGAGATCGAGGCGCAGCGGCACGAAGCGGCTGGCAATCGCCTCACGCACGGCGGGGTCCGGATACGTCACGGCATCCAGCTTGGCGCAGCCGCGTCAGGGGTCCTTCATCACGTCAATCAGGACGACCGTGCGCGACCGGCGGGCTTCCGCGAGCGCCTCGTCCCAGTCCGTCAGCCAGGGGATAGCACCTGACGGCGCGGTCATAGTGACGTACGAGAGGCGGCTGCCGCTTCCTCGGGTGTTGCCAATGTCACCCTGCCATACGGCGTCTCCTCACCATAATAGAGGATTTCGGGGGCGAGGTCGGCCCCATTTGGCCAGACGATTGTGCCAAGCTCTGGATCAACCCGGACCTGGGCGAAGAATTCGGGGTCGCGCAGCGGCTCAAACACCTTCCCCCAAAGCATCGACTCCAGGTCGACATGCCGTTGCACACCGTCATCGAAGGTCACCTCGACAACGTAAGGTTTCACAACCTTGACATCGACCACTGTCTCGAACATTGTGAATCGCTCCTGCGCTGAGCGGAGTCGTGCAGCGTCACCGCCGTCTAGCAGATACCTGCACCACCTCTTCTTCGACAGTCTCTGGCTCGTAAAAGCCGGCAGGTGGCCCCTCGTCACCGAAGTACAGGAATTCTGGCGCGAGATCGGCGCCCGTTGACCAGTAAACAGAACCGAAGGTCGGATCGAGCGAGGCTTGCGCAAATAGCGCGGGATCGCGCAGAGGCTCAAACACTGCTCCCCAATGCTCCGGTTCTATGTCAATCTCGCGACTCGTGCCATCACCGAACCCGACTCGAATGACATACGGCCGCAGAACCTCTAAAGAAACCGCCTTCTCCATCTTCTCCATTGCCGGGCCTCCTCTCGTACTCGTGTCATCATTCGAGCGGCGCAATTCGTTTCTCGGCACGGTCTTCCCCGCGCGTTCGGCGAGCATCGGCGAGCGCCTCGTCTCAATCCGTGAGCCTGGCGATGGCCGCGGACTGGGGCAGGCCACTTACCTCGAATCGTCAACGCCAGATGCCACGTGCGGCAGGGGAGCCACGTTGGCACGGCCGTACGGGGTTTCCTCTCCGTGATAAAGGAATTCCGGAGCAAGATCGGCGCCGGTCGGCCAGAACACTGACCCCCATGATGGATCGACCGCGGCTTGGGCAAAGAGCTCCGGATCCCGAAGCGGCTTGAATACCTCACCCCAAAACATAGGCTCAATGTCGACCTCGCGCACGAAACCGTCAGCAAACGTTACTTCAATCACATATGAGCGAACGACTCGCACCGAAACTGCTCGTTCGCGCATGGTTCCCTCCAAGTCTACGGCAACGGTTCGATGGAGCGCAGCGGCTGCAAGTCTCTAGCCAGTGCCCAGTTCTCGAGCAACTCTGCTTGATGCGCCTTCGCCCATTCGAGCACCATACGTTCCGCATTTTTCGGTAATCTGCCGTCCAGCCTCGTAATCGGATCAATGCCAAACGTTGCGCCGTGCTCGCCGTAGGTTGCGTGAAAGTGTAGAGGCGGGTGATCACTGTGGAACATCTGAATAACGATTCCATGGAACTCCGAAAGCCTCGGCACCGTCTCCGCTTCCCACTCGCCACTCCCCGATGCCGAACAGTATAGTCGTTGGAATACCCGAACCCTTTGGCGCGCGGTAGAAACGAAACGACGGCCGCGGGCGTCAAAGCGAGGAGAACAGTTCGACGCGCCACGCGTCGATTGCTATCTCAGGGAGCGGATGCTACCCTGTACGTACACTCAGTTGAAACGCCCCGCGCCGAACTTCGGCCGGTGGAGTCTGGTGCAATCTCTTCAGGGGACGATTCCATGAACCAACGTGACATCATCCAGGGTGCATTCTCTCGCCGTCGATTGCTCGCCGGCTCACTCGGGTCGGCGTTGATGCTCGGTCTGGATGGGCGGCTGGGGTCGTTCGACGTCGCCGCGCAGGATCAGGAGATCGAGCCGGCGGACCTGAGCGCGGTCACGCTCGTCGTTGGCGGGCTCGACACCCGCACCGTCGACCAGCCGGAAAACACCGACGTTCTCAAGATCGTCCGCGTCGATCTGGTCAACGGGTTCGCCCGCGTCATCAGCATCCCGCGCGATCTCTATTGCGAGATTCCCGGCTACGCGGTCGACAAGATCACCCGCGCCTACGACTACGGTGCGAAGGCGGCCGGCGGCGAGGTCAAACCGGGCCTGCAAGCGGTGCGCGCCACGATCACCCACAACTTCGGGGTCGAAACCGACGGCGCGGTCTTCGTCACCTTCGACGGGTTCATCCGGATCGTCGATGCCGTCGGCGGCATTGACGTCAACAACCCCTACGACGTCTACGACGGCGAGTACCCGACCTTCGACTACGGCATCAAGGAGATCTACTACCCGGCCGGCTGGAACCACCTCAACGGCGAACAGGCCCTGGAATTCAGCCGGACGCGCCACCAGGACGGCGACGACGGCCGGGTGATGCGCCAGGAGCTGGTGCTGCGGGGGCTGGTCGACAAGGTGCAGGACCCCCCCATCGCCGAGCAGGCGCCGGACCTGATCCGTGAATACCGCGGCACGGTCCGCACCGACCTCGGCCGCTCGAAGCAACTCGCCCTCGCCTTGGCCGCGCCGCAATTCAGCAATGACAGCGTCTCCTTTGCCACCGTCAATGCCTACCTCTATCCGGACACCGCCCCGAACGGCGCCTGGATCTACTCCGGCGATTGGTCGCAACTCCCGGGCTTCGTCCAGAGTTTCCTCAACGGCGCGTAGCCGGCGCAGGGGTCAGGAGTCAGGCTCCTGACTCCTGACCCCTATCTGTGCTA
>JBOGUE010000569.1:0-4061 GCA_050695955.1 Thermomicrobiales bacterium
CCCATGGGCCACGACCGTTTCTCGTGTGAGGAATCCCCGGCCCGTGGAGCCCTCCATCATTCCGAGCCCGCGAGGATTCTCAATGCGTTGTTCCCGCGGGAGAGATTCCTCGTTCCTCGGCATGACGGGAGTGGGAGCGGCCTAGTAGCCGTCGTCCTCTTTCTCTTCCTTCTCTTCCTTCTCCTCACCGTAACCGTCGTCCGCGGCTTCCGGCTCACCGGCGGCGTACGTCTTGTAGTAGATGTAGCTGTCTTCGCCGGTGTAGGTCAGGTAGTAGCCGCCGTTGTACTCGTACTGGTACGGGTCGTAGGCGTAGTTCTCACCCTGGTCTTCCCAGCCGCTCCATCCGCCATCGTAGCTGTTGTACCAGGCGTGGCCGCTGACGCTGGTGTAGACGACGTGCTGCTTGCCTTCGTAGACGTAGGCGTTTGGCTGGTAACGGACCTTGCCATCCAGCTCGTCAACCTGCGCCCAGCCAGTCCAGCCCTCGCCCTCGGTGAAGACGTTGTAGTAGGGCTTGCCGTCTTTGCCGCTGGCGTAGGTGTAGAGCTTCTCGTCGTAGGCCACGGAGTAGGGGGCGTACTCGAGTTCGTAGTCGCCGGGCAGGGCCTTGGCGCCCGCCCAGCCGGTGCCGTCGTAGCGGTTCCAGTAGACCTTGCCGTCGGCGCCGGTCCACCAGACGTTCTCATAGCCGCCCCACTCAACCGAGTACGGCTCGTAGGCTGAGGTGTACTCGCCACTCACGCTCGTCCAGCCGGTCCAGGTGGCGCCATCGTACTGCTTGTAGTAGACGTAGCCGTCGTCCTTGCCCGTTGCGTAGAGATAGAGCTTGTCCTCGTTCTCATTCGCATAGGGGGCGTAGTCGAACGAGTAGTCGCCGGAGGTATCCTCCCAGTAGTAGGTGCCGTCCGCGTTCCAGGCCAGGTGATAGACCTTGTAATCCTCACCGGTGTAGAACGCGTAATTGTTGTCGGCGTACTCGACTGGGGCCGGATCGTACGTATAGGTGGTCGGCTGCCCTTCGGTTGACTTCCAGCCGTACCACTCGTTGCCGTCGTACTGGTTGTAGTAGGCGTAGCCGTCTTTGCCGGTGGCGTACTGGTAGAGGTTGTCCTTGACTTCGATCGTGTAGGTGCTGTACTCGAACTGATACTCGTCGTAGGCGTCGCCGCCGATCTTGGCGCCGCCATCGAAGCCGTCGGCGAGCACGCCGAGCATCGAGCCGCCCGCCAGAAACGTCGCCATCGCCGCCGCGAGGACGCCTTTCCTGGCGCGCTGGTAGCCAGAGACTTTCGCATCGCTCATCTGAACCGCTCCTCCTGACATTAGGTAGAAGAACCGAACCGCGCCCGTCCTCCGAGCGCCAGCTTTATCCTGCGCTCGGAGGCGTTCGGAGGCATCGGCCCGATTGCCGATTTCAGGAGGGACTGATGCGGAATCGAAAGGTAGGCAAGATTGCCGACTCGGATAAGTCGGGCCGGATCACCAGCCCCGCGCGGCGGCGACTCGGTCTGGTCGCCTGCCCACCACCATCACGGAGGTTCGAGAAGATGATGCACGACGAAAGCGGTACTTCAGCGCAAGCGGCCGTGTTCTCACGCCGGCGATTGGTCGGCGCCGCGGCGGCGGCAAGCCTCGGCGGGAGCCTTGCGGTCGGCGCGTCCGGAGAGTCCATCGCCCAAAATGCCGGCACGTCCCGTTTCCCGTTCCCTCGTCACCTGGTCTACGCGCCCGGCGCCATTCGCCCGAATCACCGGACTCAACTGCAGCAAGACGACGACGTGCGCGCCGCATACGATCGCTGGAAGGCTGCCTACATCGTCGCGGCCGGAACCGCTGCCGATGGGGAGCCGGTGTACCGTGTCGCTCTCGGCAAACCGGGCACCGAGAATCACGCCACAACCGTCTCCGAAGGGCAGGGGTTCGGCATGGTCATCGTCGCCCACTTGGCCGGGCACGATCCCGACGCGCGCGAGGTTTTTGACGGCCTGTGGCGGTTTGCCCGCACCTATCCGAGCGGAATCGACCCTCGTCTCATGAGCTGGCACATCCCGATCGGCGACACGGGGAACGACAGTGCCTTCGACGGCGATTGCGACATGGCCTACGCCCTCCTTTTGGCCGATAGACAGTGGGGCAGTGACGGACCGACTGACTACCGCGCCGCCGGCGAGGAGCTGCTTGACGGCATCCTGGAATCGACCACCGGGCCGTCCAGCCATTTGCCATTGCTTGGCGATTGGGTCGATCCGGCGGGCGATCCATACAGCGAATACACGCCGCGCACATCTGACTTCATGCTCGGGCACTTTCGCGCGTTCGAGCGGGCGAGCAAGAATACGGTGTGGAGCGAGGTTGTTGCCGCGTGTCAGGGGGTCGTTTCCAGTCTCCAGGCCAACCACAGCCCTGGCACGGGATTGCTACCCGACTTTGTCCAACCGGTATCGACGACCGACCATACGCCGCGACCCGCGGACCCGGACTTCCTCGAGGGGCCACACGACGGCCACTACTACTACAACGCCGGGCGCGACCCGTGGCGTCTCGGGACCGACGCCGTACTCAACGACGACGCCGCGTCGATTTCCCAGGCGAGGACCATCGCGCGGTGGGCTGCCGACATCGCACGGGGCAATCCGACGGCCATCCGCGCCGGCTACACGCTCGATGGCACGCCGGTCGCGGGCTCGGATTACGTCACCACCTTCTTCGTGGCGCCCTTCGGCGTGGCCGCCATGACCGACGAGCGCCTGCAACCATGGCTCAACGACGTCTACGACGCGGTCCGCGACCATCCGGAAGACTACTATGAGGACAGCGTCACGCTCCTCTGCCTCTTGGTCATGGCCGGCAACTTCTGGGACCCGACCGCGACGTGATTCATCGTTCCGCGCGCCTCTATGCCAACCAGCTTTGCGGCTCGTAGAGGGCGGAGCGCAATGCTGCCCACAGCGCGCGGTACTGGCGCCACGGGTTGTCGCCGTGGACGGCGATGGTGAGTGGGCCGAGGCGTTCGGCGCCGGCGGTGCGGGCCGCGCGGTCGCACTGGGCCATGGTGTTGAAGTCAACGTCGAGCTGCCACGGCTCCTCGATGCGGTAGAGAGGAACAACGGCGCGATTCACCAGGGCGCGGGCGGCGGCGGCCGCGATCTCCTGTTGGGTGGCCGATGGGGGGCGGCAGATGGCGGCGTTGCGGCCGGTGGCGCGTTTGACGGCGACGGTCTCGATGGCGTCGCCGAGGAAGGTGCTCGCTTCCGCGACGGTCGTCGTGTCGCCGGTGACCATCACGGTCGGGATGCCGAGCGAAGCAAGGACGGCGGCGTTGAGTCCGGTTTCGCCGTGAGGTTGGCCGTTGATCCGCAGTTCGGCGACGGCGACGCCGGCTATGGTGTGCGGATGGATCGCGTCGTGTGTCTTAGCCATCGCGTGGTAGCCGACGAAGACGGCGGCGTCGAACCGGTCGCTATCGGCCCCTTCGAGCTGGCAGAATTCCCTGGCGTTGGCGGTGCCGGTGATCAGGTGGGCGGCGGCATCGAGCTCCTCGATCAGGATATTGCGCATCGGCCCGTGGCCGTCGCTGACCAGGATGTACTCGGCCCCTGCTGTGACTAACCCACGAATCGCGGCATTGGCGTCGTTCGTCATCAACCGGCGACCGCGATCGTATTCGCGCTCGCCCGGCATCATCATGTCGCCGTGGACGACGCCGCTGATCCCCTCGATGTCGACCGAGACGTAGACGTTCACCCGGACGGTTCTCCTCCGCTCACGATCAAGGGCTGAGCATCCTCAGCGCCAACGGGGGGAGGATCGCATAGCGGAGGGCGGTTGTCGCCGGGAAATGAGGTGGGAGTATCGGGCGCCGCCCCGGGGAAGCCGATCGTTCGGTTCGACACGATCGTTGCGGACAGCGGGCGCCGCCCGCGATTGTAATACCGGGCGCAGTGACGGAAGTCGGATCAATCCGACTGACATCGGATCCGGTGTGCCGGGTCATGTGGTGAGCGTTGCTGAAGGAAGTGGGAGTTGGCGGTGCGGCTCCGGAGGCCGCGACCCTGCCG
>JBOGUE010000570.1:0-2109 GCA_050695955.1 Thermomicrobiales bacterium
CCCCCCACCGCCGTGTTGTGCGATCAGGACGTCGGCGTTGCCTCGGCCGACAGCGGCGCGAACTCGAAGACGAGGATGGTCGCCCCGTCGTCGCCGGCCCGGGTATCAGATTCGTTGCCGGCCGGCACGACGGCGAAGTCCCCGGTGTTGACCGTGAGATCCTCGCCGGTCTCGGGCGTGGCTTCCATTCCGGCTGCCACGCCACGCACGACCTGACTCGGTGGTCCCGCGAAGGTATGGATAAAAGCGGTTCCCGCCTCGACGACGCCGAACTCTCCGCCGGGGTGCATGTGGCGCGGAATCTCTGTCCCTGGCTCCAAGACCAGGCGGCCGACGAACAGCGCCACTGGTTCGTCGGGGAGGTCGAAGGGCGCGATCTGGGACAGAACCGTCAGAGAGACGCCCGGGGGCAACTCGATCTCCTCCCCTTCCACGGGCGAGTCACTCTCCTGCGCCCGGGCCGCCACGGCGAGGAGCGCGGCGGAGAGGGCGAAGGTCAGGGCCAGGGTCAAACCGTACCGCCGGATGCGATTGTGCATGTTCATCGTGGAGACCTTTCTCTGATAACGGCATGCGCTGATGACATGAGCGGCAGACGATCTGCCGACATCCCGGCTACTTGGTCGCGATGTAGTAGTTGTTGAGGATGTCGCCGGGTATCTGCTCGACCGCGCGCAGGGTGAAGCCGGCTTCTTCGAGCATCTGCCTCGCCTTTTGCTCCCCCCACATCGTTCCTAGCCCTTCGCCGCCTTGCGCCAGCGAGACGGTCATGCAGTGCATGGTCGAGTAGGTGTAGAGGGTCGGCGCCAACGGATGCTCCAGGTTCTCGTGGAGATGGCTGGAACCGGCTATGTCCTGCATGAGGAAAATGCCGCCGGGCCGGAGCGCGGCGAAGATCGCCTGGAGAACGGTCGCCGGACGCGCCAGGTCGTGGATGACGTCGAAGGCGGCGATCAGGTCGAAGCGGTCCGCGATCGCGATCGTCGCGATGTCGACGACATCGAAGTGGGCGTTGGCGAGTCCGAGCCGAGCGGCTTCGGTCCGGGCCGCGGCGACGCCGTCCGCCGAGAAGTCATAGCCGGTGCAGCGGCTGTTGGGGTAGGCCCGCGCGATCAGGTTGATGGCGTGGCCGGAGCCGCAGCCGACGTCGAGGATGTCGATACCGCGCTCGAGCCGTTCGACCAATCCTGGCACCAGCGGCAGCACGAGGTCGATCAACGTCGCGTCGTAGACGCGGGCGGTCTCCTCGGCCTGCAACTGCTGGAAGCGGGGATAGGCCGCATACGGCACGCCGCCGCCGTTGCGGAACGACGCGACGACCTGCTCCTCGACGATCCCCATCAGGGCGACGTATTGGGTGAAGAACGCCAGGTTGTCGGGGCCGGCCGCCCGCGTCAGCGAGGCGGCGTGTTCGAGCGGCAGCGCGTAGGTGTCGCCGACCGGGTCGAAGTCGACGATGCGGCCGGTGACCATCGCGCCGAGCCACTCGCGCACGTACCGCTCGTCGAGCCCGGCGGCGGCGGCGATCCGCGCGCTTGTGGACGGAGGTCGATCCGCCATCGTGTCGAAGAGGCCGGTTTGGTGGCCGATGCTCGTCATCATCGCCAGCGATGAACCATTGATAACGTCGAGCATCTGCCCAACGAACGCTTCTTGCTTTGCCTGATCGATGACGTCAGTTGCCATAGCTCACTCCTTGTGAGATCAGCGGGCACCGCTTACCCGTCTGGCCCGCGCTAGAGGGGAACGGTGGCCGGCTCGAGCGCGACGATCTCGCCGTCGTGCCACGTCGGATCGTCGGCCAGCAGGACACGGAGCTGCCGATACCAGCGATCTTCGTCGGGGTCGGCCGCGTTTTGGTGATAGCTCGCCTTCGATGCGAAGAGGGTGAGGGCGATAAGCTCACCCGGCCGATCCTTGGGCGTCAGGACGTACGCGGCGACGAAACCGGGCACGGCGGGGGCACGGTCCCGCAGCCACCGCCGACCGTATTCCCGAACGGCGCGTTCCTGACCGGGTAGCGGGCGATAGCGAGCGAGGGTGCCGTACATGCTGCCCCTCCAATCGGCCACACAACGATGGCGGACACATCGGGCGGGTCGAGGCGCC
>JBOGUE010000571.1:0-2382 GCA_050695955.1 Thermomicrobiales bacterium
TGGACGCTCTGAGATTGATCAACGGATGGAGGATCGAGCAAGCGTGGAAACTGTGACGACCGTCTGTTTTGTGCGACACGGGGAGACCGACTGGAACGTCGCCGGTAGGTGTCAGGGGCAGGAGAACATCCCGCTCAACGAACGGGGCCGCGCGCAGGCGCACAAGAGCGGCATCTACCTGCGCGGTGAACACTGGGACGTGCTGGTGAGCAGCCCGCTCAGCCGCGCATGGGAAACTGCGCGCATCATCGGCGAGCAGATCGGCGTCCGCGAGATTGTGCCGGAGCCGGCATTCGTCGAGCGCAACTACGGCGAGGCATCCGGACTCGTATGGGCCGAGGTCAAGCACCTGTATCCGGACGGCGTTATTCCAGGGGCGGAGGGCTACGCGGCCGTGCGGGAACGGTGCATGCCGGCGCTCGATGCGCTGGCGCGAGCCCATCCCGGCAAGCGCCTTCTCGTCGTCGCCCACGGCGGGGCGATCAACGCCATGCTGGCGGCCATCTCGAACGGTCAAATAGGCTCCGGCAAAACGCTGCTCGGCAATGGCTGCCTCTGCCTGCTCACGCACGACGGCGCCCGCTGGGACGTGCATTCACACAACGAGATCGGGCATCTGTAGCCATCAGCTATCAGCTATCAGCTATCAGCACCCGGCACTCGGCACTCGGCACTCGCTCCTCGGCATTACCATCCCATCGCGTAGCCGTCGCGCCGGGGGTCGGCGCCGCCGGTGAGGACGCCGGTGTCGGGGTCGATCAGAATGCCTTGGCCGCCGCCGACGGACCACGACCAATCGCCGAGCAAGCTCAGGGTGTGGCCGAGGCGCGTCAGCTCGTAGCGGGCCGCGTCCGGGATGCGGGTCTCGATCATGAGCTCGGTCCCTTGGGCCGTCTTGAATCGGGGCGCCTCGATCGCGGCCTGGATGCTCATCCGGTGGTCGATTACGTTCGAGATCATCTGGGGGGTGGTCTGCAAGATACCGAAAGAGCCGGGCGTGCCGATGACGAGCAAGGGCACGCCGTCGCGCAGCACCATCGCCGGCGCCATGCACATCTCCATCTTCTTGCCCGGCGCGATCACATTCGGGCTTGCCGGATCGAGATCGAACCAGAAGCTAAAGTTATTGAGCATGACGCCGGTGTCGCCGGCCATCACGCCCGAGCCGAAGGCGTCGCCGAGGCTCTGCGTCACCGCGACGGCGTTCCCCTCCGCATCGACGACGTCGAAGTGCGTCGTACACTCCGGCACGGCGAGCGCGGGCTGGCCGGCCTGCACGGCCTCCGGTCCCGCGAGACGGCCATCAAAGCGATCGCCTTCGCTCCGCGCGGCCCGGCCGAGATCAATGAGCGCCCGCCGCTCGGCCGTGTACTCGCGGGCAAGCAACCCGGCGACCGGCGCCCCCGGGTCGGCCGCGTAGGCGATGCGGTCGGCGACAGCGAGCTTCATCACTTCGGCCAGGAGGTGAATCGTTGCCGGCGTGTTGTGACCCATCCGGCCGACATCCTCATCTGCCAACATGGAGAGGGTCTGGAGGTACTGGACGCCACTGCACGGCGGCGGTGGGCAGTGGACGGCGTAGCCGCGATAGCCGGTCACGATGGGTTCTTGCCAGACTGGCTCAAAACCGGCCAGGTCCTCTGCCGTCAGCAGGCCGCCCTTCGCCTGGACTGTCTCGACGATACGGCGGGCGATCGCTCCCCGGTAGAAGGCGTCTTTGCCGCCCTCGACGACCTCGCGGAAGGTCTGGGCGAGCATCGGCTGCGCCAGGACGGAGCCGGCGGGCGGGACCTCGCCGCCGAGGAGGAAGACGTCGCGCGTCTCCGGTTCGAGGTGCCCGGCGGCGGCGGCATTGCGAAAAAAGGTCTCGTTCTTGACCGTGAGGGGCACGCCACGAGTGGCGTAGTCGATGGCGTGGGCAAAGATAGCCGACCGGTCCAGGCGTCCATGCGATTCGTGCGCGGTCAGCCAACCGGCCGCCGCGCCGGGAATCAACGGCGCCTTCGCCCCGTGGCCCTTGTCAGCCTCCCCGGTGAAGGCGTCGGCACGGGCGGCAGTTGGAGCCGGGCCATTGTAGTCAAGCACCCGCAGGCGACGATCGGCGGCGGTGTAGATCAGCATGTATCCCATGCCGCCGATGCCGGACATGTAGGGTTCGCAGACGTTGAGCGCCGCGGCCGTCGCCACCGCGGCGTCGACCGCATTCCCGCCCTGCATCAAGACGCGCAGACCGGCGAGCGACGCCAGCGGGTTGGCCGCCGCGACCATCCCCCGCGTGCCCATCACCACCGGTCGATGGGTCAGTCCTCGATTCGGCCAGGCCATATCCTTTCCCCTCCCCCCAAGACTCGTCGATTCGTGAACAGGGCGACAGTGTATTGG
>JBOGUE010000572.1:0-2615 GCA_050695955.1 Thermomicrobiales bacterium
GCACCTTCGAGGTCCTGGTGGCGGCCATCGGGGACGCCCTGGCCGCCATCACCCCGGCCGACGCCCGCGGCTTCTTCGTCCATTGCGGCTTCCCCCTCCTGGACCAAGAATTATGAGATCCGCTCTAATAGATAGAGGGGGCTTTCCTCGCGCCCCTCCGCCAACCCAGCTCGATCACGTGATCAACCTGATCAACCGCCCGACCGTCAATGACGCCCGCTGCCCGTGGGCACACCCGACCCGATGTCAGTCGAATTCATCCGACTTCCGTCACTGAGCCCGGACTTCCGGTGTCCAGTCCAGGGCGGCGCCCGACGACCACAACGGCCGAATCCCACCGCCCACCGCCCACCGCCCTGCCACCTCAATACCACGTCACTGGGTCACGAGCAAGCTAAAAAACCGCACCACCAGCGCTTCGTGTTCTCGGGTCCATCGAGCGCGCGGCCAGCTACCGCCCCGGCCTCCATCCCTGGCCTCGTTTCCAGAGGTAGAGCCGATTGGCGAGGTCCGTGCCGCCCTCCAGCAACGTGTTGATCTCCTCAGCAGCGACAGCAGCGGGCAGTATCGAGGGTTGCGGTATGACCAAGATTCCCCGCTGCGCCGGCCAGGCCACCGCCAGTGCCCGCGGCCACCCAACCCAGGCGCGGTGAAGGAGCACAAAGTCGTCTTCGTTGTGGGTAACAAGCGTGCGACCGAGCCGCACGGCGGTCAGCAGGTGCTGCTCGTCGGAGGTACCGGCCTGTTGTTCGTCTTTCGCCCGCACGACATCGTGCCCGAACGCACGCAGGCACGCGGCCATCGTGCGGCCGAGGTCATCATTCAAATAGAAGGCAACCACGTTGGCTAGACAAATGCAGCGCGGTGGAGTGTGATGCGCGCGTCAATGGCATCTCGATGCCGTTCGTAGTACGCCTGCGCCGCGGCGACGGCCTCCGTGCTGACTTCGTACTCGGCGGCCGTTGCCGCGACGTCGCCCCCGGTGAATCGGAGGTAGTCAACCAGGACCCACACCGAGACGCCGGCACCAGCCAGCTTCGCGCGATCCGGCGCGAATGGCTCCGGCAAGATGTAGCGCTCAATCAATTCGTCGTCGCTCGGCTGTCGATACGGTAGCGCCATACGAAGCTCTCCCCAGCTGTCGCATACCCAACGCCGCTTCGGGCAAGCTTCCCCGCCGATCATACCAGGATCGGCGAGCATCGTCCTAATACCCCGCCACCGTACACCCCGGTCGCCGCGGCTCGGTTGCACCCGATAAGACACCCGTCGCCGGGTCACGGGCAATGAGCTGCACCGCCCCGCCTGCCGCCCAGGGACCGGCAAGCTCAACCGGATGCCCCTTCGCGCGTAGCTCGGCGACAACCGCCGGATCAACGCGCGATTCGAGTGAAATCGTCGGGTCGGCGATCGTCAACTGATGACCATAGGTGAAGCGCGGAACCTCGATGGCGCGCTGCACGTCGAGACCGAAGTCGAGCAAGTTGGTCAGCAGTTGCAGGTTCGTTTGCACTTGCCACTGTGCGCCAGGCGTTCCCCCGACGAACACCGTCTGCCCATCCTTCGCCACCAGCCAGGGATTGAGCGTATGGACCGGCCGCTTGCCCGGCGCCAGGCAATTCGGGCTCGCCGGGTCGAGGTCGAAGCCCATGAAGCGGCTGTTCATCAACACGCCCGTCTCGCCCAGCACCACGCCGGACCCGGTGTAAAGGCTGTGGATATACGAGACCATCATTCCAGACTGATCGGAGGCGCAGAGATAGGTCGTGTCCGGCTGGCGCTGGATAGGCAGAGTCGCCGTGTGCGCCCGCGCTAGGTCGATCCGCGCCGCCTGTTCCCGCCCGTGCTCATCTGAGAGCAACCGATCCATCGGCAGGTCCACAAAGGCGGGATCTCCCAGCCAGCGCATCCGGTCCTCGACCGCCAGCTGCAACGCCTCGATCTGGAGGTGGATCACCTCCGCCGACCCCAACCCCATTGCCCGCACGTCGAATTGACGCATGATGCCGAGCGCCAGCAGGACGATGATCCCCTGCGACACCGGCGGCTGTTCGTAAACCGTGAACCCGCGGTAGTCGACGCTGATCGGCGCCCGCTCCTCGGTTTCGTGCGCGGTAAAATCCTCGCGGCGAAACAACCCGCCGTTCGCTTCCGAGAACGCGAGCATCTCCGCGGCCAGCGCCCCCGTGTAAAACTCATCCCGCCCACCGGCCGCGATCCGGCGCAACGACGCGCCCAGCCCCGGCTGCCGGAAAATGCCGCCGGCGGCCGGCGCCTCGCCATCGGGCAGGAACACTCGGGCACTCGCCGGGTAGTTCCGGAAAACCGGAGCGCCAAGCGTGAGCACCCGGTGCAGCCGCGCATTCACCGGCACGCCTTGCTCGGCGTACCAGATCGCCGGCTCCAACACCTCGGCCAAGGGCAACGCACCGTATCGCGCGGAGGCGTGCGCCCAGCAACTGACCGTCCCCGGCACAGTCGCCGACAGCAACCCGTCATCGGGAATCCCGCCCATCGCCTGATACCGCCCCAGCGACGCCGCCCGCGGCGCCGCCCCGCTGCCGTTGAGCGCGACGACTTCCCCGTCCGCCCCGCCGATCAGGACGAAGCTGTCC
>JBOGUE010000573.1:0-2819 GCA_050695955.1 Thermomicrobiales bacterium
CGGCGCGGATGTGATCAAGGTCGAGCTGCCCGGCAAGGGGGATGACACCCGGGCGTGGGGACCGCCCTTCCAGGAGGGGGAATCGAGCTACTACCTTTCGATCAACCGTAACAAGCGCTCGATCGCGCTCAACCTGAAGAGCGAGGGCGGGTGCGACGCGCTCTGGCGGCTGATCGAGTCGGCCGACGTTGTCGTCGAGAACTTTTCCCCCGGCGTCTGCGGTCGCCTCGGGTTCGACTACGAGGCGGTGAAGGCGCGCGTGCCGAACGTCGTCTACGCTTCGATTTCCGGGTTTGGCCAAACGGGGCCGGACCGGGAGCGGACGGCCTACGACCTGATCGTCCAGGGCATGAGCGGGATGATGAGCATCACCGGTCCGCGGGGCGGGGCGCCGACGAAGATGGGCGTGCCGATCGCCGACATCACGGCCGGCATGTTCGCCGCCTACGGCATCCTGGGCGCCCTTTTCCACCGTGAGCGCACCGGCGAGGGACAGTACCTCGACGTCTCGATGCTCGGCGGGCAGGTGGCGCTGTTGACCTACCAGGCCGCGATCTGGTTCGCCACCGGCCAAACCCCGACCATGCTCGGCAACGCCCACCCCATCGTCGCGCCCTACGATACATTCGAGACAGCTAATGGTTATGTCAATATCGCTGTCGGTAATGACGGTCTCTGGCAGCGCTTCTGCCGGGCATTTGACCTCGACGAGGCGGCAGCCGACGAGCGCTTTCTAACCAACGCCGGCCGCATCACCAACCTCGACGCCCTCTACGCGGTGATCAACGGCGCGCTCAATCCTCTCCCCACCGAGGCGGTCGTCGCCAGGCTGGACGCCGTCGGCGTGCCTTGCGGTCCGATCAACACGGTCGAGCAGGTCTTCGCCGACCCGCGGTCGGACGAATTGGGACTCCAGCAAAGCCTTCCTCACCCGACGCTCGGCGAGGTGACGTTGACCGGTTTCCCCTACCGCTTCTCGGCGACTCCCCTGGCGATGCGCCACGCCCCGCCCCTGCTCGGCCAGCAGACCGAGGAGATTCTCACCCAGATTGGGTATTCGGCGGATGAGATCGCTGCCTTGATCGCGTGCGGCGCGGCGGCATTGACAAGTTCGAGCGCGTCCAAGCCGACATGATCGTGCACTTGCTGTCCATCTCTGACAATACCTGCTATTCTGACGAATGGAGAGGAGAAGGCGCAATGAATGTTAGCTTGACTCCACAGCTAGAGACGATGGTTCGCCAGAAGGTCGAAAGCGGCCGCTACAACAACGCCAGCGAGGTTGTGCGGGAGGCATTACGCCTGATGGAAGAGCATGACCGCCTGAAGGAGTTTCGAACCTCCCTCGCCGTGGCCGAAGAGCAGATCAGGCAAGGCGAGGGGATCGAGTGGACTCCCGCCGTGATGGAGCGTCTCAAGCGAGAGGCAGCCGAGAACGCTCGCATGGGCAAGCCGGTGAGCGATGACGTCAAACCGTAATCTGCTGCTCTCGCCCCGCGCCGAGACCGATCATCGTGACATCTTGCATTGCAATACACACTGCAGACGTGGGGCGAGGTCCAGCACGATGCGTACGCCGCCGCTGTCAACGATGCGCTCGACGAGATTGTTCGATTCCCTGCCATGGGGCGCCGGCGGGATGATCTTCGTCGAGGCACCCGAAGCTTCCAAGTCAGGGAGCACTCAATGATCGATCTTCCGGATGATGATGTGGTGATGGTGCTTCGGATCGTCCATCAGCGTCGCGAAGTTGTTCGACTCGAGTTGTAAACTGCGCGGCTACAAATGCCTTGATCTCCCCTGAGCCGCGCAGCCGCAGCCAGACCGGTCCCTGGTTGGGTTCGAAGACCAGCTCGAAGGTGAAGAAGGGGCAGCATTCTCGCTCGAAGGCGATGAATTGGATCAGCTTGTCGATCCATGCCTGTTCGGCCGGAAACCGATAGGCATAGCCGTCCGGCAATTCCTGGACTTCGGCAACCGTGCTGAAGAGGTCGCGCTCAAGTTCCGCCGCCCGTCGCGCCAGCTTCGGGTCGGAAAGGCTGCACGCGATCGGTGTTTGCGCCGTGGGCTGTTCTTGTTTGGTGTTCATCTGTCAGATTCCTCAATTGTTTCACGAGATCGAGTTACGTGATCCCGTCCGGCGCAGGTCCCTCCCCTACGACGATTGGCGGCCTGGAAATGGTGGCCGCTGGCCGGTACCATCTGTACGGTAAATGTTGAAGTGCGCTTTAAGTCAAGGGGTGCTCGGTGGAACAGTTGACGATCGGGGAGGTGGCGAAGCGGGCAGGGCTGCGGCCGTCGGCGATTCGCTACTACGAGAGTGCTGGGTTGCTACCGTCGCCGGGGCGCGTGGGCGGGCAGCGCCGGTACGATACGGGGGTGCTCGACCGCCTGGCCGTGATCCGGCTGGCCCAGCAGGCGGGGTTTACGGTGGCCGAGATCCGGCAAATGCTGACCGGCTTCGACCCGACGACACCCTTCTCAGTCCGCTGGCGGGCGCTGGCCGAGCGCAAGCTGACGGAGATCGACGAGCTCATTGCCCGCGCCGAGGCGATGAAGGGGATGTTGAAGGAGGGGTTGCGCTGCGGTTGCTTGTCGTGGGACGACTGTGCCCTCGTCGCCCGTGCCGCCGAGCGCCAGGCTGCCGGCTAGCGACCGCCCTTGATCTCGCTGGGACTCAAGCCGGTGAGAAATGCGCCCAGGAGCGACCGTAGCTCGGCGGCGTGCGTGAACCAGGGACAATGGCCCGCGCCGGGGATCGAAGTGAAGCGGGCATTCGGCAGCAGGTGCGCGAGTTGCTCCACCGGCCAGCTTGGGCG
>JBOGUE010000574.1:0-2454 GCA_050695955.1 Thermomicrobiales bacterium
GGTGAGTGGGTAGTCGCCGGGTTGCTGCTCTTCCGCGGGCGGAAGCGGGCCGAAGTCGGCGCCGCTGTCGCCGCCGCTCGGCTTCTCCTTGCCGTGCCACTTGTTGAGATCGGTGTAGTCCTTGGGATCGGTGGGCTTGGGCTGCCGCGGCTTGTCCTTCCACCACTCGTTTGGCTTCGGGCTCTCGCCGCGCTCGTCCGCGGCCTTTTGCTCCGCTCGTCTCTTTTCGTCCTCGGTGTCGTAGGTGGTATCGGTCTCGGTAGTCGGTTTCGGCGGCTCGAACTTCCAGTCACCGAGCGTGGGAGTGGGGATCAGTTCGTCGTCGCGCTGGAGGAGCCGCTGCACGGCCTGGTTCCCGACGGTCTGTTGCAACCGCAGCACCGTCACCGCGCCGGGCCGACCGGGTCCGTCATTCGTCCGCGTTGATCCCGGCCAGGGAGCGAACACGGCCTCGTCCGCCGCGTCCGGGGAGGCGGTGGCAATCCGGCGGACCTGGCGGTGGGTCGCCGCGCGCGAGAGATCGAGGTGTCGAACGTGCATGACAACGGTCCTCTCGCGGTCCTGACCACCGAACAGCGTGATGCCGCTTCCATCGTACGAGGTAACGGGCCAGCGTCTATGGGTAATCCTCCCCATTTCGGCCCAATGAAACCGGCTCCAATCGAGTAACATTGGGCGCAACTGGTCAGCGCAACGTCCGCATGGACCGACGAGGAATCGATCATGAGCAGCGTCGCCGTCGAACTGGATGAAGCCGTCGCAAACGTGCTCCGGCGATCGGACCGGCCAATCGGCCAGACCGCGCAGGAGTTAATCGTGGTCGAACTCTACCGGCGTCACGAACTCTCCAGTGGCCGGGCCGCCGAAATCCTCGGTATGCGGCTGATTGACTTTATTCAGCATACCTCCCGTTTGGGCATTCCGTACTTCCGTATGACGGATGATGAGTGGGAACTCGAACGGCAGGCGGCACGCCAATTGGCCGACGAACTCGCGTGACGCGTCGCCCGGTCGTGGCCGATGCGAGCCTCTTTATCGCGCTGGAGCGGATCAGGCGTCTCGATCTTATCTCCGCCGTCCTCAAACAACTCGTCATTCCGCCGGCCGTGCATCGTGAGATCGGCCCTGTCCTGGCTCGGTCATCGGCTCCTACCGTGCAAGCGCTCAGCCTTCCTCTGGACAGTCGTATCGTGGCCGCGGACCTTGGCCCCGGAGAAAGTGAGGCGATTCAACTCGCGATCGAGCTGCGAGCAGTACGGGTGATTCTGGACGATGGCGATGCCCGTTTGCTTGCACGATCGCTCGGCGTTCCGTTGATCGGCACGGTCGGTGTGCTCCTATCGGCGAAAGATCAAGGCGCAATCCCTGCGCTTAAGCCGCTGATCGACGCGAAACCCGGTCGCGATCAATGCGTCGATCAGCGGCTCTATCGCTCCATCCTCGATGAGGCCGGCGAATAGACACCCTCCCCCTATTCTTCTAGTGGCACGACCGACGGCGGCGCCGTGCAGCCCGGCAGCGCGTCGCCGGCGATCTCGTTGAAGCGGTCGCGGGCGAAGGGTTCGACATAATAAACGGCGCCGCATTGCACGGGGATGCCGGCGGGGGTTTGGATGCGGTCGAGCAGGCCGCCGGTATAGAGAACGGGCCGCTCGTCGTCGAACGTTGGTGTTTCGCCGACGCTGAGGTCGACGAATTGGTAGCGCCCGTCGAGGTCGAGGCGGTAACCGGCGACGGTGATCGATTCGACCTCAGACTGGTCGCCGCCGCCGCGGACGTAGACCGCATCGCGGCCGGTGTCGCGGAGCGTGGCGGCGTCGGCGGCGAGCCGGGCGACGACGCGGGCGTCGTGCGTCTCCTCGGGCGCCGTGCGGTAGTCCCGCCACCCAAACCCGGCGGCCGCCAGCATCACCACGACCGTCACGCCGGTTTGCACAAGACGGGCGTCAAGACGCGGCGAGACGCGACGACTCAACCCGGCGAGCCACTCCCCCGCGAGCACAATTCCACTCGCGACCAGGATGCAGAGCAGAGGAATCACGAAGATCAGCCGGCCGATGTGGACTTGCGAGGTGAACAGCAACGGCAGGCTCAATCCCCAGAAGAGACCTTGCAGGGCACGGTCCTCCACCCGGTGGCGCATGCGCCAGAGCGAGGCGACCGTGCCGAGGGCCAGGAACGGCACGAGGAACCAGGGCAGGAGCCGCCCGCGCGGATTCCAGAAGTCGGTCAGCGCCGGGGCCGTGCCGTGATCGAGGAGCAGCTTGCCGAAGTCCCGGGCGTTGCGCTCAACCAGGCGCAGGGCAAGCTCGGTCGCTGTGCCCTCGACGCCGCCGGTGGCTTGCTCCTCTGCCGTTAGTTCGAGGTAGTAGTTGTAGCCCGCGGGATCGTCGCGCCGCGCCCGCACCTGCTCGCCCCGGCCGTGGGACTAGCGGTGAGTCACCGCCCGCGGGT
>JBOGUE010000575.1:0-4299 GCA_050695955.1 Thermomicrobiales bacterium
GTGTAGGGGCGGACCTCCGTGTCCGCCTTGATCCGATGGCAATGACGGCGCCCTATTCAACGCGGTCTGCATTCGATCCAGGGCAGACACGGAGGTCTGCCCCTACACGGTTTCTGCCGCGGAGATAGGAACCTGGGAATCCGCACTGTGCAGCAACGCAAACATACACGCCTCGCCCCACGCCACCGTTGCCATCTGCTCGTCAACCCGCACGCGAACGGATTTCTCGTCCACCGGCTCGACCGCGACGACGAGCGTTGTCCCCCGATAGGTCCAGCGCAGGCGATAACTCCGGCCTGGCACTCGCAGTTCCGCCGGTAGATTCGGCTGCACGCACAACCCATCCGGAGTGGGGGAGAGGCCGAGCAAATCGTGCAGCAGCAGATGCACGGTGAAGGCGCCCCAACCGTACCCCTCGCCGCCGCAGCGGCCGTGGAGCGGCCAGTATTCGCAGGTGACGCCGGGCATCGTCCGCCCGTCCTCCTGCCGGCGCACATCCCTGAAGCGGTACGCCCGGTCGCAGACCGCCCCGGCGAGTGCTGCGACCGTCGCCATCGACCCGGCGTGCCGGGCCGCATCGATGGCTGTCCACGTCGGTCCGGGCCACACTAGCTCGTCGGCGCTAATCGCGGCGATGCGCGCGGTCATCGCTGCCACCCGCTCCGCGCTCGCTACGCCAAGCGCCACCGGCGCCAGCAGCATCAAGTCGTCCACCGTTGTGAATTGCCCCGTGTGGCCATCGATATCGGCGTACCGTTCTCCATTCCAGAGTCGATCAGTGCGCGCCGTGAACTCCTCCGCCATCGTTTGCCAGGTCCCGACGTCGTGCCGATACCCGAGCTCGCCGGCAAACCGCGCCATCACCGCCGCCGCCTGGGCGAACGCCGCATGCAGATCGACCGGCCGCACGTGCCGGATCGGGTGGCCGCCGCCCAACGGTTGCGCTCCGAAGCGAGGCGAGTCGTCCTGCCCCGATTCCCAGCTACAGGCGTAGCCGAGCCAGCCGTCGGCGTCGCTCCGGCTCGTCAACCACCAAAGGAGATGCTCCGCCAGCCGCGGATAAAGCCTGGTGAGCCACCTCCGGTCGGGACGCAGCGCGAAGAGCCAATCGAGCACCACCCACGGGTAGCACCACTGCGGCGCGGTGCCGCAGGCCGTCCCGTCGGCGGCGACCAGGTTGTAGCTGCCGTCCTCTTGGGAGCAGGGCACGTTCGCCTCGGGCGCGTCGAGGACGACGCCGAGCATCAGTTCCTGCGCCACCGCGGGATCGGCGTAGGAAAGGAGCAGCGCGTCGATCGCCGTCTCCGCTAGCACGACCCGCGGCGCGTGGATCTGCATCGCGTCCCAGACGTGGGCATAGATGCCGACCGGTGGCTTGATCATCGTCCGCAGCGTTTCGAGGTCGTAGACCAGGCCGCGCCGCCAGTGCGCTGGCCAGTCCCCTTCCAACGCCGGCGCGTTCGCCCAGAAAGCATCGTCCTCGGCGATCAAGCGCGCCCGCTCGACCGTGACGCTCCGTCGCGCCTCTCGCAGCCGCTGCCGCGCTTCGAGCAGGGTGCGACCACGCGCCAGGATGGCGTCGATTGGCTCCCCGTCCGCACCGCGAAAGCCGAGCGCGGCATGCAAGGCGACCGTATCGCCCCGATTGCCGACGACGGTTAAAAAGCCGATCGCCGGCATCCCCGGCGCCGGTTCGCGTGCCCATGTCTCTGCCTGTACCTCGTCCAGCGAGACGCCGAGATCGTCCGGTGGTCGCGACGTCCAGAGGACGAAGGCGTCGCCGTCCTCGAACCCCAGCAGGACCAAGCCGTCCTCGGTGCGGCGGCCAACCAGCCCCGACTCGCCCCACTCGCCGTTTGCCGACAGGAACCGGGTGTACTCGACGTGCAGCGAGAGTCGCGACGCCCCGGCCACCTCGATCCGAGCGCACAGCGCGTGCTCGCCGACCAGGAACCACTCCGCGTGTCCATTGGCGTCGCCGCGGGCCAAGTCGAACCGAATCAGGTTCTTCGAGTGGTAGGGGCTGGAGACCGTGTTGAAGTCGTCGAGCCCGATGGCGCCGTCGACCACCAGGCGAAACCCTGCCCGGTAGGTCTCCCGGCGGCCGCCGTAGAGCCCGGCGTAGGCGGGAAAATGCCAACGGAAGCCCACCTGGTGCGAGCGCACGACCCCGAGGGGCGTCAGGTTGCGCGTGTGCCCCGGCAAGTCCAGATACTCGTGCGGCGTGTAGTCGTCGGTCGGAAAAGCCATCGTTATCCTTTGACGCCCGAGAGGGTGATGCCGCGCACGAAGTAGCGCTGCGCGAAGACGTAGACGACGATCACCGGCAGCATCACCACGACCGAGGCGGCCATCATCAGCGGCCAATTCACCTGCCGAAACGCGTTGGCGGAGGCGTTGAAGTAGGCGAGGCCGAGTTCCAAGGTACGCAACTCCTGGTCGCGGGCGATCAGCAGCGGCCAGAGCAAGTCGGTCCACGCTCCCATGAAGGCGAAGACGCCTAAGGTAGCCAGGGCGGGCCCATTGAGCGGAAAGAAGATCTCGGCAAAGATCCGCCACTCGCTCGCCCCATCGAGCCGGGCCGCGTCTTGATAATCGCGCGGTACTCCGAGGAACGCCTGCCGCAGCAAGAAGATGCCGAAGGCGCTGGAGATGCCAGGAATGATCAACCCCTGGTAGGTGTTGACCCAGCCAAAGCGGAAGACCATCAGAAAGCTCGGAATCAGCGTCACCTGGAACGGGATCATCATCGTCGCCAGGTAGAGCACGAAGAGGGCGTCCCGCCCTATGAAGTTCAGCCGGGCGAAGCCGTAGGCGGCCAGCGAACAGATGATGATCTGGCCGACCACGATCGCCGTTGTCACGAAGAGCGTGTTGACGAAGTAGCGCCCAAACGGCACCAGCGTGAAGAGCCGCTCGTAGTTCTCCCAGGCGAAGTCACGCGGAATCAACTCCGGCGGGTACGAGAACTGCGTGCCGGACGGCTTCAGCGAGGTCGTCACCATCCAAATGAACGGCACCACCATCGTCAAGGTCACCGCGATGAGCAATCCGTACCCCAGCACCCGGATCAGCGGCGTCCACGTATGCCGTTGGTGAACCATCGTTCGTCTCCGACGAAGGCGTTAGGCGTTAGGCGTTAGGCGTTAGGAGAAACGACGAAATCCCTAACGCCTAACGCCTCAGAACAGCATCTGCTCGCCGCGCCGCCGCATGTAGGTGATTTGGATCAGCGTGGCGGTGAAGATCACGGCAAAGAGCACCCACGATTGGGCCGAGGCGTAGCCCATCTTGAACTCGGTGAAGGCCCGCCGGTAGATCTCGAAGACGACGACGTTCGTCGAGTCGAGCGGTCCACCCTTCGTGATCACGTACATAGGCGCAAAGACCTGGAAGGAGCCAATCACCCCCGTGATCGCCAGGAAGAAGGTCGTCGGCGCCAGCAGCGGCAGGGTGATGTTCCAAAAGCTGGACCACCGCCCGGCCCCGTCGAGCGCGGCGGCCTCCTGCAACTCGGCCGGGATCGCTTGCAGCCCAGCCAACCAGATGACCATGCTGAAGCCGAGGCCCTTCCAGATTGCGATCAGCACCAATGCCGGCATTGCCCACGTTGGGTCGTTCAGCCACTGCACGGAGGGCAACCCGATCCGCGTCAGCAGGTAGTTGACGATGCCGCTCGTCGGGTCGAGCAGTGTGATCCAAATGATCGAGACCGCCACCCACGACGAGATCACGGGCATGAAGAAGAGCGTGCGGAAGAGGTTGACCGCCCGTAGCTTCTGGTTCATCACCACCGCCACGAGTAGGCTGATCGCCATGCCCAACGGCACGGAGAGGAGGGTGTAGTAGGCGGTGTTCTCCATCGCGTTCCAGAAGCGGGTGTCGCCGCGCAGGAACCGGTAGTGGTCGAGCCCGATAAACGGCGCGTCCTGGAAGTTCGGCCCGTTCCAATCGTGGAACGAGAGGTAGAGGCTGAACCCAATCGGGATGACCAGAAAAACGACGAGGTGAATGAACGACGGCAGAATAAAGAGGTAACCGATCCGCTCGTTCGACCGGCTCATAAACCGCCGCCGCAACCCGACGCGCCCGGCCGCACCCGACCGCGAACGCGGTTGTGCCATCTGGTTGTAGGCGTCCGATGCCACCGTTCGAATCCTTCCGGCTGAGCCGCCGCGTGCGACCGCACCCGTCGTCATGCTGAGGTATCGAAGCATCCCCCGGCGAAGCCGCGTCTGCCATCAGCGCCCCGGTGACGGCGGTCGAGGCGCTTCGCGCGGGGATGCTTCGCCCGCGGGC
>JBOGUE010000576.1:0-2289 GCA_050695955.1 Thermomicrobiales bacterium
GTCCGGGAGGAGCGGATCGTGGGATTCGAGTCGGCCGGCTCGACGGTCAACCTCGGTCCGCACCTCTGGGGGGCTGAAGTCGATCCGTTGCGGGCGCTTCAACCGGGAGACTTGATCCAGTTCGACAGCGGCGTCGCGCTCTCGCGGACGATGTCGGACATCGGGCGGACCTTTTCGTATGGGCGGGCGAGGGAAGTGCCGCGGCACATTCAGGCGGCGCTGCTGGCCGGGTTTGCCGCGGGGAAAGCGGAACTGCGGCCCGGTCGGCGGTTCTGCGACGTCTACCACGCCGCCCAGAAGGCGGTGCGAATACATGGTATCCCGTCGTACGCGCGCGGGCACCTCGGGCACTCCATCGGCAGCCTTTACATCGAGGAGTGGCCGTTCATCTCAGCGACCGAGCAGCGAGAACTGGAGCCGGGGATGGTCGTCGCCTTCGAGGTGCCCTACTACGCCAACGGCGTCGGCGGGTTCCAGAACGAGGACGATTTTCTGATTACCGCCGATGGTCACGAGTCGTTCAATGCGTTGCCGATGGAACTGGTGGAGATCTAGTGGGGCTGCACCGAAGTTGGGGCGTGTCAGGCGGGCACTTTGGTCAAGCGCATGGAATCGTGAGCAGTTCAGCAGAGGGGAGTTTCCGGATGGCGAAGGAGCAAACCATGCTTTCTCGGCGGCGGGCGTTGCAGCTTGTGCCGGCGGTGGCGGGGGCGGTCGCGTTGGGACCGCTCGGGCGAGGGGCGGCGCGCGCGCAGGGCGAGACGCCGGCGCCGGGTGGAACGCTGATCGTCGGCTCGATCCAGGAGCCGGACAACCTCAATCCGTGGCTGACGGCGACGACGGTTGGGTACGAGGTAGTCAACTTCGTCTACGAACCGTTGACGCGGGTCGATCCGGAGGGGAGCCATGTGCCGGTGCTGGCGGCCGAGGTGCCGTCGCCGGAGAATGGCGGCATCAGCGCCGACTTGCTCACCTACACTTATACACTGCGGACCGACGTCACGTGGAGCGACGGCACGCCCTTCACGTCGGATGACGTGCTCTTCACCTACAACGCGATCGCCGACGCCAGCGTGAATGCGCCCGGCCGCCTCAACTTCCAGTACATCGAGTCGGTCGCCGCGCCCGATCCTCACACCGTGGTCTTCACCCTCAATGCGCCGCACGGGGCCTTCCTGGAGACGTGGGTGAACGGCATCCTGCCCAAGCACGTCTTCGAGGGGCAGGACATGAACACGACCGAGCTCAACCGCGCGCCGTCGGTCGGCACCGGCCCCTATACGTTCGTCGAGTGGCGCTCCGGCGACACCATCATCGTCGAGCGCAACGACAACTACTGGCGCGAGGGCGGCTATCTGGACCGCATCGAGTACCGGATCGTGCCGAACTCCGACACGCTGCTCGCTAACTTGGAAGCGGGCGAGATCGACATGCGCTACGTGATGACCGCGGAGCACGTGCCGATCGTGCGCGAGTTGGAGGACTACACCGTCAGCGAGACGCTGGCGCACGCTTACTTCCACTTCACGATCAACCAGCAAGACCCGGTCGTCGGCGATCGCCTGGTGCGCCAGGCGCTGACCTACGGTCTCGACAAGGCAGCGATCACGGAGACGGTGCTGCTCGATCTGGTGCAACCGCATTGGTCGCCCATCGCCAAGCCAAGTTGGGCGTACCTGGAGCCGGACCCGGGAGCCAAGATGGCGTTCGACCTGGATCGCGCCCGGCAGTTGCTGGACGGGGCCGGCTGGACCGGCGAGGGGACGCGCCAGAAGGAAGGTGAATCGCTCACGATCGCGCTGATGTCGATCGCGGGCGACACCGAGCGGCAGCAGGTGGTGCAGTTGGCGCAAGCGATGTGGGCGGAGATCGGGGTGGAGGTCGAGATCACGCCGGTCGACCTGGCAACCTTCGTCGCGGCATCGAACGACGGTACCTACCAGATCGGCTACGGCTTCTGGGGCTACGGTGTCGATCCCAGCAGCTACAATGGACGGTGGCTCTCGACGAGCGAATCCAATTTCCTGAAGTACAACAATCCGGAGGTCGACCAGATCCTTACTCAGGCCCTGCAGACGGTCGACCGCGAGGAGCGGGCGGCGCTCTACGCCCAATTCCAGGAGATCGTGATCGAGGACGCCACCAACATCTACCTCTACAATCGCGTCCTCTTCGACGCGGTGCACAACCGGGTGCGCGGCTTCGTGCCGAACCCCGGCGGCGCCACGAACACCTGGAACGTGCATGAGTGGTGGATCGCGGAATAGGCGTTAGGCGCTAGGAGCTACG
>JBOGUE010000577.1:0-4988 GCA_050695955.1 Thermomicrobiales bacterium
CCGCGACCACCCCCCGCCCGTCCATGATCCCGCCCGCCGCCACGATCGGGATCGACGACGGCACCGCATCGACCACCTGCGGCACCAGCGCCATCGTGCCGACCAGCGCCGCCTCGTGCCGCCTGTCGAGCCGGTAGGTCGCGCGCAGACCGCCGGCCTCGGCCCCCTGGGCGACGATGACGTCCACCCCGGCCGCGACCGCCTCCTCCGCCTCGCCCACCGTCGTCACAAAGCCCATCACCGTCACCCCAGCTTCGTGCGCCGGCTCAATCAGCCCCGCCGGATCGCCCATTGGGTTCAGCACCGGCACTCGTTCCTCGCAAATCACCTGGATCTGCTCGGCCAACCACGACGGCGGCATCTGTACCGCGGCCGGCCCCGGCGGCAATCCCAACTCGCGACGCAGCTCGTCGAGCACGACGTTGAGCGCCGCCGTCTCCGCCTGGCTCACCTCCGCCCGGTGGGCGATCACGTTGACGCCGAATGGCCGGTCGGTGTGCGTGCGGATGGCCCGGATCGCCGTGCGCAGCTCCTCCGGCGGCATCATTAGCGCCCCAAAGATCCCCACCCCCCCGGCGTTCGAGACCGCCGCGACGAGTTCGATCGTGTCGGTCCCGCCGGCCATAGGCGCCTTCACGATCGGGTGCGTGATGCCGAGTCGCTGGCAGAGCAGGGTGTGCAGCGGCGAACGAGTTGGGGTTAAAGTCGCGGTACCGGACACAAAACACCGTCCTTCCGATGGGAAGCGCCAACCGACCGGGACGCGCGTGGCCCGCCCGTTGACGATGATCCTCCCATCGCGCCGCGGTGTCCGGCATCGGCAGTCCTGCCGATTTTCCTGTTACCTAGCCCGGATGATGGATGAACACCCGCTCTCGTGACAGCGGAACCGGCGAGCGGTCACGGACCGGACGGCTAGGGTGGCCCCGGCGGGACTACGCGGGTGGCGTCGCCGCGGGCGCCGCGGGCGGCGGCACCACCCCGAGCTGCACCAGCAGCCCGTAGGCGTCGAAGTAGTCGCGCCCGCCCCGGATCTGCCCGTCCGCCAGCGCGAGGATCCCGACGCCCCGCAGCGTGACCGGATTCCCGCTGGGTGGGGGCCAGCCGGGAACCTGCCCGGTGTGGCGCCCGCTGAACGTCCACTCGGCGGCCGCCCACCCGCCGGTCGCGAAGGCGTTGGTGGTCGGGACCGAGAGATCCTCGAACCCCGCGAACAGCGCGGTGTAGTAGGCGCGGATCGCCTCCCGCCCCTCCAGGACGAAGCCGGTCGCCATGTTCTCCGAGACGGCGTCCTCCGCGTACGTGGCGGCGAGCCGGTCGGCGTCGAGCGCGTCCCAGGCGGCGATGTACTCCTGCATCACCGGCGGCAGATCAGCGGCCGCCTCCGGCGTAGCCTCCTGGGCGGCGGCGAGGCCGCGGGCGGCCAGGGCCGCGCCCAATCCCCCGGCTCCGAGGCCGGTCAGGGCGGCGCGACGGGTGAGGCCAGAACGCGACGGGATAAGCGGCTTGTGCATCACAGGTATCCTCTCTCGACCCCGCGACCGCCTCGGTGGCGGCTAACCGAGCCAGTCTACCAACATGCCTGCCACGCGGCGCGGGGACGAGCGCCGCGTGGCGTCGGGTCAAGTCTACCAACCATGTGCCGATCGCGGGGGCCGCACCGATCCCGCCGGGCGGGCCATAGCAGCACCCGCAACGCGTCGCCCAACGCGCCCTCTGCCCTCGATTGCGGCCCATTGCCGGCGATTTGACGGGCTGCCGTATCATGGTTCGTACGGTGAGGAACGAAGAATCGAGGCGGTGACCGAGTGGAGGCCGCGCTCCTGGCGACAAAAGTGCGGATTCCGCCGCGGACGCATCATCTGGTGCGCCGCCCCCGGCTCGTCGACGCCCTCGAACGTGACGTCCCGCACCATAAGCTCGTCCTCATCTCGGCCCCCGCCGGCTATGGCAAGACGACGCTGCTCGCCGAGTGGGCGCACGACAGCCGCGTCCCGGTTGCCTGGCTGTCGCTCGGCGAGGAGGACGACGACCGCGAGCGCTTCCTCCGCTACCTGCTCACCGCGTGGGAGCAGGTGCTGCCGGGTCTCCGCGAGCGCCCCGCGGGCCTCCTCCTCGGCGGGATGTCGCCGGATATCGACGCCGTCTTATCCGCGTTCATCAACGCCGCCAATGATGTGGCCGACCACACGGTTTTTGTCCTCGACGACTATCATCTGATTGCCGACCCATCCATCCACCAGGCGCTGAACTTCCTGCTCGACCACCTGCCGCCCGCGCTCCATTTCGTGCTGGCGGGGCGCGGGGAGCCGCCGTTGCCGCTGGCCCGCTACCGCGCGCGTCAGGAGTTGCTGGAGCTTGGCGCCGAGGAACTCGGCTTCTTGGTGGACGAGACCGATGCGTTCTTGAATCAACAGATGGGTCTCGATCTGATCGACGACGAGATTGCGTCGCTGCACGCCCAACTCGAAGGCTGGATCGCGGGTCTCCAGTTGGTGTCGCTTACCCTGCGACGTCAGCGCGAGCCGGCAAACAGGATCGTCGTCAGCGGCCGGCATCGCTTCATCGCCGACTACCTGCACGACGACGTGCTGGCCCACCTGCCGGATGACCGCCGGCAGTTCCTGCTCCAGACCAGCATCCTGGATCGCCTGTGCGGCCCGCTCTGCGACGCCGTCACCGAGGGCGCGGGCAGCCAGGAGATGTTGGAACGCTTGGAACGGGAGAACCTCTTCCTCGTGCCGCTGGACGACAACCGGGAGTGGTTCCGGTATCACCGGCTCTTTGCCGACGTCCTGCGTGAAGAGCTGACCCGGCGTCATTCCGAGGAGGTCGCCGGTCTCCATCGCCGCGCGGCCGCCTGGCATCTGGCCCACGACCTGCCGGAGCCAGCCCTCGCGCACGCGGTCGCCGGGGATGATCTCGATCTCGGGGTCCGCATCTTCGACCGCTACATGAACGCCATGCTGAATTGCGGCGAGTTCACGGCTGTCCAACGCTGGCTCGATGCGCTGCCGGCGTCGTGGTATGCCGCATACCCGGCGCTCGACCTCCCCCGGGCGGGCCTCCTGGCCTTCACCGGCGCGGTCGATGCCTGTATCCGCTGCGTCGACGACGTCGAACAGCGGCTGACACACGCGGAGGGCGACGACGCGCGCTGGCAGATGGCGCGCGTGACCGCGATTCGCTGCGCCATCGCCTGCATTCAAAACGACGTGCCGCTGGCGGAGACCTTCGCGGACCAGGCGCTCCGGGATTTGCCGGCCGCGGATCTCGGCTTTCGCCCCATGATCTATGGCGCGCTGGGCGACACCTACCGCCGGAACGGGCGCTGGGAAGAAGCACATACCTGCTACCTGAAACTGCTCGACTTTGCCCACGCGCCGGTGTTTCGCGTCCTGTCAGCGCACCTGTTTGGGGCGCTCGCCGATCTCGAACTGCGGAAGGGCCGGCTGCGTGACGCCGGCGGGTACTGGAAAAAGGCCCTCGTGGCGATCGAGGAGCGCGAGCATTGGGGCCGCCTACCGCTGCCGGTGATTGGCTGGGTCTTCATTCGGATGGGCGAGCTGCTCTACGAATGGAACGACCTGGCGGCGGCGTGGGACCACCTGTCTCGCGGGCTGGAACGCTCCGAGTTGGGCGGCGACGTGCGGGCGCTGATCGCCGGGTATGTCACTGCGGCTCGCGTGAAGCTGACGGAGGGCGACGTCCCGGCGGCGGCCGACTACCTGGAGCGAGCGCGTCCGCTGGTAGAGCAGGCGTCGTTTCCGGAATGGGCCAGCCGCTTCGAGCGCGTCCAAATCGACCTCTGGCTGGCGCAAGACCGGCTCCGCGCCGCCGTCGATTGGTCCGATGCGATGTTGGCCGGCGATGTCCTCCAACAACGGCCGGAGAACGAGAGCGCGCAACTGGCGCTGGCCCGCGTGTTGATCGTCAAGGGCGATGCGCCGGCCCGGGAGCGGGCGCTGGCGCTGCTGGCCCGGCTGCGCCAGGCGGCGGAGGCGGAAGGCCGAATGGGCGTCCAGATCGAGGCGCTGGCGCTGCACGCCCTGGCGTACTGGCAGGCCGGCGACCGCGCGGGCGCCATGACCGCGCTGGAGCAGGCGCTGCGGCTGGCCGAACCGGAAGGGTACCTGCGCCTCTTCGCCGACCTCGGGCTGCCGATGGCCCGGCTGTTGCAGGAGGCTCGGTCTCGCCACGTGATGCCGGACTACGTCGGGACGCTGCTGGCAGCCTGCGGCGGCGAAGACGAAGATGATGATGGCGACGATCCAACCGCGACGAGCGCGGCCGGGCCGCCGGAAGCGACCGCGACCCAGCAGATCAGCGTCATTGTCCCGACACCGACGCCGATAACGGCCGCCACGCAGGCCGCAACGGCGGCCGCGACGACGGCGGCCGCGACCGCGACGGCGCCCGCTGGGGCAGGCCCAACCAAAGGCGGCAGAGCCGTCTTCCTGCGCGAGGGTGACGCCAGCAACGGCACCTACGATCCGGTCCTCAGCGACGACAACGACGTGATCTGGGTCATCTTCAGCGTCTACGAGACGCTGGTGAGGCCGAACACGGAAAGCACCGGCATCGACCCGGGCCTGGCCGAGTCGTGGGAGATTACCGAAGATGCGCTGACCGCGACCTTCCACCTCCGCGAGGGGTTGAAGTTCTCCGACGGCAGCGACGTGACGACCGACGACATCATCTTCTCGCTCGAGCGAGCGCGCGACTCCGAAGGGAGCCCCTGGACCTTTACCCTGGCCCAGGCGCAGGAGATCACCGCGCCCGACGACGCGACGATCGTCGTCAACCTGTCGGAGCCGTACGTGCCGTTCTTCGCCGGGATCGCCATGTTCAACGCCGGCATCATCTCGAAGTCGTTCTTCGAGGCCAACGCGCAGGAATCCGATCCCGCGTTCGGAGGGTTGGCTATCACCACCGGGGTCTCCGGCGGGGCCGGGCCGTACGCGATCACCACGTGGGATGTCTCCGAG
>JBOGUE010000578.1:0-7064 GCA_050695955.1 Thermomicrobiales bacterium
CCGCCACCAAAAGGCTCCAGTCGTCGCGATCACCCCGGCGATCAGGCCGGCGGCTCCGAAGCCGCCAAACGCGGCGCCTGTGCCCGAAGATACGACCGCGCCACCCTCGCTGGATGCGACCGGCGACCCCGTGGGCGTCGCTACCGGTGAGGCGCCAGGTGTGCCAACGGGCGTCGCCGGAACGCCAGGCGTGCCTGCCGGCGTCCCCGCCGGCGGCGCGGATGGCACCGCCGTCTGGATGCCGAGCTGCTGGTTGATCCGATCGAGCGAGTCTTGAATGTTGTCGAAACCGAACTCGGTGTAGAACGACGCGGTCGCGGCGTTGCCCGTTTCGTCAAACGCCGAGATGTTGCTTGCCCCCTCGCCGGTCACCGGCATGAAGATCTGCGTCTGGAACAGTCCTTCGTCGTCGGTTCGTTCATTGGAGACAATGACGCCGCCGACCAGGAGCAGGATGTTGCTGTCGGGTTGGAATCCGAATCCCTGAATGTCGATCGTGCGGCCGGACGGTCCCGACGGTGGATTGAGGAAGAGCTCCGGTGACCTGATCGCGGACTGCCGGGCGAATGCGATCTGCTGGTTGGGACCGCCGAACTCGCCGAGCCGCGTGTCAGCCCAGACCATATAGACCTCGTCCTCAGTGGCGGCAATCGAGAAGTAGTCGCCGATAAAGAGGCCGTTCGGGAACCCGCGCAACGAGTTCGACGGGAAGTCGGTGACGCGGGTGTCCGGCGCGGTGAAGTCCTGGTCCGGCAGCGTGAAGCCCCAGGTCGTGCCCTGGTCCTCGGACCGCGAGTAGTAGATGTGGTAGCGCACCTCGTCCGGATCGTCCCGCATGTCGCCCCACATCGCGTGCAACGTGCCGTCCGGCGAGACCGCGATCGAGGGGAAGAACTGCGGCCGGCTGGTGTCGTCTAGGTTGAGCTTCACCGCCTCCTCCCAGGTCGTGCCGCCGTCGAGGGAGCGGAAGAGATAGATGTCGCCGTCGTCGGTCGGTTTCTCCGGCGGCAGGCCGGTCGCCAGGATGTAGATCTCGTTGTTCGGCCCAAGCGCGAGCTGCGGGAAGGCTGCCCCCCAATAACGAAAGAAGGCGCTGCGCGTGCGGAAGTGCGGCTCGCGGATGATGCCGGCCTGAATCGGCTGGGAGTAGGTCCGGCCGCCGTCCGTCGAGAGGACGACCATGATCGTCGCCAACCCCTCTTGGATACCGTCGTTCGTCGTGTCGAGGTAGGCGATGACGACCGTGCCGTCCGCCATCACCTTCGGCTGCGACCCCTGCACGGTTCGCTCCGATTCGGATTGCGCAACCTGCTGCTGCTGGGTAAACGGGTCGCCGTCGCCATCGTCCGCCTGCGTGGCCGCGGTTTGCGGGACGACGCCGATCGCCGCCGCGCCGCCTTCTCCTTCTTCGGACGCACCCTCGGCCTGCAGGACGGTCGGGCTGACCGGGATCGGGTCGGTCCAGGTCACGCCGCCGTCGTCCGACCGCACGACGCGGATCGTCGTTTCAGTGAAGGGCGAGCTCAGGAACGGCACCTCGTCCGAGTAGAGGATGCCGTAGGTGGTGTCGAAGTTGGTGTAGCTGAGGTAGATGCTCTCCTGATCTGGGTTGTTCGGATTCGGCCCGACCGCCAACCACGGTTTGTCGAGGAAGGAGAGGGTGATCAGGCCGCGCTCTCGACCTTCGTCGTCGACCTGGCTCAGGCTGGAGGTCGTGCTGCGCGCCGCCGAGACCGGTTCTTCCCAGGTGATGCCGCCGTCCAGTGATTTGGCGACGATCATGCTGGAGACCTCGGCGAACGACGTCAGGTTGCCGATGGTGAACTCCTCGATGCCGACCGAGATCATCGTCGCGTAGACGTTGCCCAGGCTGTCAAAGGCGATGACCGGGTCGCCGGCGCCCGTGAAATCCTCCCGGAAATAGCGAACCTGATGCGGCCCTTCCCACGTCTCGCCGCCGTCGAAACTGGTGTAGGTCGAGATTGCCGGGAAGTTGTAGTCGATCGTCCCCATCACGAGGTGCTCGGGATCGAACGGGTCGACCGCGATGTGTGGCTCGGTCTGGAGCGGGAAGAGCCCGACCTGGCGGCTAATGATCAAGTTGCGGCTAAACGCCGGCGCGGGATTGCGGAAGGGTACCTGCTGATTGAGACCACCGCTGCCGCTACTAGGCCCGCTGCCGCCCGCGGCCATCGCCCAATCGAGGCCGGTGACCGGATTGCGCTCGGCGCCGCTGGCCAAAAGTCGAGGGTCCAACCCTTGCGCCGCCAACCAACTTGAGGCCGAGAGCGAATCCTTGATCGGGTCGAGCGTGAGCCCCCCAAGTGGGATGAACTCGACCTTCCCCGGCTCCTCGGCCTCTACGCCCATCGGCGGCGACAGGGCGAGCAAGAGGAACAGCGCAAGCCAATTACCAAGCCGTCTCCCGGCGCTGGCGTTTGCCTGACGGCGGCTGCGAGAAGTCGTCCGTGACCGCATCGTCGTCTCCCAAAGGTGAGCCCGGCGGGGCCATGAAGGGTTAACCGGTTTGTCCGGCCATGCTAGAGCCGATGTATCCGCACGTCAATTTCTGAACGTAGAACGTATCATGCATGACAGCGGATGGAATTGGCTGTACGCTCGATCATTGCCGATCCGGTGCTCCCTTGGCAAACTGCCCCCTCACGGCAACGCCGAGATCCGGTAGTGCGGCAAGCACGGACGAGCACTTGGCGGCTGGCAACTCGGCTGACGGCTAGCGGCCAACGGCTAGCGGCTAACGGCTAAAGGAGCGACTGGACCATGATGCAATCGAGGTCGAAGCAGAAGCCAAACTGGATCGTTCGTCGTGCCGCGCCCCTGGCGCTCCTGACCATCCTGGTCGGCACGATCGCCTGGCTGGCATCGCCGCTGAATCTAGCGGCGCAGGACGACGCGCCCGAACTCCAGGGCGACTTCACCGTCGGCCTCAACGAGGACGACATCCCACCTGATTTGGCCAACGGCCCCACCGTGATCGGCCAATGGCGGATTTCGTTCAACGCCGACGGCAGCTACGAGATGGAGCGGCTCGACATCGGCCCGGTCGTCAGCGGCAGCTTCACCGTCGACGGCAGCATCGTCACCATCACCGACGAGTCCGGGTTGATCGCCTGCTCCAACCCTGTTGCCGCCAGAGCTGATCAGGGCGACGTCGCCACCGGCACCTACGAGTTCACCCGGTCGGGCGAAAACCTGTCGCTGACGCCGCTCGAAGACAACTGCGCGACCCGCCGGCTGGTGCTTGGCACCCGCGAGCTGATCGGCTTCGTGCAATGCCTGATCGCCCCAGTCTCCGTGGTGCAGGCGGCAACGCCGGAAGCATCGCCCGCGGCGGAACCGGTCGCCACCCCAGAGGGCACGCCTGGCGGACTCGTCGGCGCATTGCCGCCTTTGCCGGCGGACGACGAGGATGATGAAAGCGCGGATCAGGCGGCCAGCCCGGCAGCCACCGGCGTGGAAGCCGAGGTCGACGCTCTGCTCGACCAAATGACCGCCTGCTGGGCCACCGGCGAACCTACCCAATTCCTGCCGCTCGTCACCGACGAGTACCAGGAGTTCCTGGCGCGTCAGTACTCGACCGAGCAAGAGTTCCTCGAGGGCCTCGGCGTCGCCATGGGCTCGCCCATCACCTTCACGCGCTCCGGCGACCTCCAGATCATCAGCGACACCGAAGCCGAGGCAATTGTCAACACCAAGACCGGCCCCGAAGATAGCTTCGTTCGCTTCAGCTTCATCCTGGTGGACGGGGCCTGGAAGTGGAACGGTCCGGCCTAAGCCCCTCAGTCTGACGTTTCAATGCGGGGCCGCCGCTCTGGCGGCCCCGCACCGTGGAGCAGTTCCCCTCGTGTCCGCAACACCCCCGCCACCAGAGACCACGCAACCTCCCGACGCCACGTCGGAAGAAACGACTGTCGGCACCGGCACCTTCTTCGCCATCGGCTGCACCGTCGCCGCACTGCTCGTGATCTTGCTCGGGATCGCCATTTTCGCGTTGTTTGTCGATTAATCAGACCGGGCGAGTCGATGACTCGCCCTCGTTCATGACAATCTCCTCACGCTCCAAACCGGCGATATCCGCAACTAACCGGCGCGGCAGAGTACACTTAGTCCAACATCGCGGGGCACAGACCCCGCACAAGCGGCACGCAAGCTGCGATACGACCGGCAGTCTCGTTGGGGAAGACCCGGTTGCGACGCACCTGCCGGAGCCGCCACACCCCCACCGTTTACGGCCGCGATGCCGCGGCCGCCACATTCATGCTATCGAGGGAACAATCGCGTGACAGACGAACAACCGAAGGCACCAGACCAGGGCGATCGCCCGCCCCGCAATCAGCGCGGCCGGCGCCGCCGGCGCGGGCGACGTTCGCCCGGCTATCAGGGCCAGGCCCAACAACCAAACCAACAAGCCACGGACGATCAACAGAACCGCACGCGGCAGCAACAGCAATCGAGCGGCGGCTCATCTGGTCAGCCACCCCGGCGCGAGAGTCGTCGGCCGCGGCGGGAAGAAGAACGCCCCGCGCGGATCGAGCCTGCTCGCCCTCCGCATCAGCCAGCACGCCAAGGCGGACGCCGCGATGGCGGCCAGGACGGCGGCGAATCCCGTCGTCCATCGCAGCGGCCACCCCAACCGCGCGGCGATCGGCGCCCGGAACGTCAGACAGCACAACCCGCCGGCGGGCTGGAAGGACCACGCGGCAAGCTGCGCATTATCCCGCTCGGCGGCGTCGGCGAGATCGGCAAGAACATGACCGTGGTTGAGTACGAGCGCGATCTCGTGCTCCTCGACTGCGGCGGCAAGTTTCCCGAAGAGGAGCAGCGCGGCATCGATCTCATCATCCCCGACATTTCGTATGTCAAGGAGCGCATGCGCAATCTCCGCGCGATCGTCATTTCCCACGGCCACGAGGACCACATCGGCGCCCTGCCCTACGTGATCCCCCAACTTCGCGACCGCGCGCCAATCCCGATCTACGGTGCACCACTCGCCCTCGGCTTCATCGAGAAAAAGCTGCTCGAACACCGCCTCGACAAGTACGGCACCTGCCATGCCGTTGGCTCCGGCCAACGCATCTCGCTCGGCAAGCTCTCGGCCGACTTTATCCGCGTTACCCACTCGATCCCGGACACCCTTGCGATCGTGATCAACAGCCCGGTCGGGACGATCATCGACACGGCCGACTTCAAGTTCGACCCCACACCGGTCATGGGCAGTCCGACCGACGAGCGCCGGCTGCGTCGCCTCGGCGACCAGGGCGTGCTCGCTCTGCTCTCCGACACCACCCGCGTCGAGACGACAGGCTCGACCCCGTCGGAGCGTGTCGTCCTCGAAACGATGGATCGCGTCATCAAGGCGGCCCGCGGGCAAGTCATCATCGCCACGTTCGCCTCGAACATCAGCCGCATCCACATGGCCCTGGTCGCGGCGGAAAAGTACGGGCGCAAGGTCGCGGTCGCCGGGCGCAGCATGGAGCAGAATTCACGGGTAGCGCTTGACCTCGGCTATCTTGCGCCGGCTGAAGGGGCATTCCTGCCGCTCGACGAAATCCTGAAGCTGCCGAAGGAGAAACGCGTCCTCGTGATCACCGGCAGCCAAGGGGAGGCCGCTGCCGCGCTCGCCCGCATCGCCGCCGCCGAACACCCGAAGATCAGAGTCGGCAAAGGCGACGTGGTGCTCGTCTCCGCCACACCGGTGCCGGGGAACGAAGAGACGGTCGCCCGCACCATCGACAACCTCTTCCGGCGCGGCACAAAGGTCATCTACAGCCCGGTCGATCGCGGCGTCCACGTCTCCGGTCACGCTAGTCGGGAGGAACTGCGCCGCATGCTCGACCTGATCCGACCGAAGTTCGCCCTCCCGATCCACGGCGAGTACCGCCACATGGTGCTCTACCGCGAACTCTGCCAGGAGGCCGGCATCCCCGCCGAAAACATCCTGCTCCCGGAGATCGGCGGCGTCATCGAGCTGACGGCGGACCAGGCCGTCATCCGCGGCCGGGTGCAGTCCGGTACGATGCTGGTCGACCGTCTGGGCGAACGCGAGGGCGGTCAGGTCACGGTCCGCACGCGCGACAACCTGACCGAGGACGGCCTCGTGATCGTCACCATCGTCGTCGACCGGGAATCGGGCAAGCTGATTGCCGGACCGGACCTGGTCCACAAGGGGCTGCGGCCGGAACTCACGAATGGCGCGGTCAAGGAAGCCGAACGCGACCTCCAGCGGATGCTTGAGCGCCGCTCCCGCGGCGAACCGCAATACGGCTACCTCGTGCAGCGCACAAAAGAGATCGTCGGCAAATCCCTCTACCGCCGCTCTAAGAGCCGCCCGATGATCCTGCCGGTAGTGACGGAGCTGTAGGCCCGCCCCAAAACGATCGCTCATTGCCGCGCCCGCATTGGTGCAACGCGCCCCGCGCAAAACGAATCGCGTCGGGGCGCCGCTTGCCGCGCCGCAACTCCGCGCGTGCCGAAGGCACGCATCGGCCAACAGCCGATAACCGTCAAATCGGCCGCTTTCGCGGCATGTCGGCCTGCGGCCGACGGGCGCGGCAAGCAGCGCCCCTACAAACGGGTCTCGTTCCGACGAGGAATTATCCGTGCAACCCGGCCGTTGCCAGTTTCGACTCGGCCTCGGCGCATTGCTGCTCGGCGTGCGCCGGCTCGACCCATTCCTCGGCCCAGAGAGCGATCGCCTCCATCACCTGGCTAAGTGCCTGACCCTTCTCGGTCAAGTGGTAGGCGATCCGCACGGGCGTGTCAGGGATGACCGTGCGCGTCACGATCCCTTCCGCCTCCAACTCCTTCAAGCGCTCGGAGAGGAGTCGGTCGCTGAGACCGGGCACGGTCGCGGTGACCTCGCTGAAACGTGTTTCGCCGCTGAGGAGGGCACGCAATATCGCCCCCGTCCAGCGGCGGCCAATCAATTCAATCGCGTGGTGGTACACGGGGCAGAACGCACTCCGCTCATGTTGCGTATTCATGGCGATAATTCTAACCTATCGTAAGCCCCTTGACAAGTGTAAGCTAATAGGTGTATAGTC
>JBOGUE010000579.1:0-16836 GCA_050695955.1 Thermomicrobiales bacterium
GTGCCGCACAGGTCGCCGTAGGGCATCGGCGCTTCGCCGACTTCGGACGCCGGACCGAGCAGGTCCAGCGGTCCGGTCGGTTCGGCATTCGGGAAGCCGGCGAGCAGATTGCAGAGGCCGGCGGCGGTGGCGTGGGAGGCGAGCTCCCGCAGGACAACCAACGGATTGTCGGCCAGGTCGCCGGTCCGGAGGTCGATCGCGTAGCTGACCGATCCCGTGTCCGGCAGGTCGAGGTGGACGGCCAGGTCGGCGATCACGGTCTGACCCTGGTCGTAGTCGGCGATGCGCGTGAACTCGCCCTGATACGGCATGGCGCGGCCGGTTTCGGCGTTGGCGAAGGCGCCACTGAAGCGGACGTGCCGGCGCTCGAAGACCAGATCGCCATTGGGATCGGTGACGAAGCGGTAGTCGCGGGTGACGGTGTAGCCGGTGACGGCGTCGAAGCCGTTGCACTCCTGGACGAACAGATCCTCGCGGGTGGTCGTTTCCGAGACCTCACGCGTGCCGGCCGCACCGGGCGAGCCGTGGGCGAGGGCGGGAACGAGGGCGACGGCCACGGTCAGTGTGAGCACCACTAGACGCAAGAACAACGGAATGATCATGGTCGATCCTTTCTGAGCCTGAGTAAGACGCTTTCCGTGAAGACGACCGGACCAATCTCTCCCGGCGGCCGGCCACCGGGTCGGATTCCATGGTGGGCCGCAACGAAGCGGCGCGCATCGTGATAGATGCGTACTCGCGCGGAGCCGTCGGGTTGGTCTATGCCGCCGCGCGGTACGTAGGACTGGGACTCGGCTACGCATTTGGCGCACTGACTTGATCATGCTGACGCTCCTGGTGGCAGGACGGCGACGAAGGTGAGGACGACCGGTTCGTGGCCGCGATTGGAGAGCAGGGCGATCGTGCCCGTGTCGAGCAAGACGCCGTCGCCGGTCGCTAGCGTGTCCACGTCGCGGGACATGCTGCCGCCGCTCTCCGCGTGGCGAACCCACGCGTCCTCGCCACCGACAGTAAGGGCGAGGGCGCCCTGTTCGATCGCGAGCAGACCGGGGCCGTTCGCTTGGTGGAGCGAGAGGTCTGCCCCCGGCGCGAGCGTGGCGCGGCCGACGGCGATGACGGGGTGCTGGCCGGGCAGCGTCGTCTGCACGTTGCCGGCGAGGGGCGTCATGCTGAAGCCGTCGTCGAAGGCAAGCGCAATTCCGTGCGGCCACTGCATCGTGCCCGCGTCATACGCGGGCACGAGCTTCGAATCACTAAGCTCAGGTTCCTGCATCCAGTTGCCCACCGACGGCTCGGTCGCCGCGACGACCAGGAGATTGGCCGCCACAGACCCGTCGTTGCGCAGTTCGGTCTGGCTCCATGTCGGCACGGCGAAGATCGCGCCTGAGGTGTACGAGTCGGTCGCCGGTCGCGACGTCTTTTCGTTGTAGGGAGTCGAGGTGACGGTGACGATGCCCGATTCGACATACAGGAGCCGCGCTTCGGATGCCCCCTTCGCCGCGAAGGTCCCACCCGCGGGGATGGAGATGCGGTCGAGGGAGAGCAACGGTCGATCACGGACGTTCAGGTCGAGCGCGGCCTGACTTAGCGGTTCGAGCAGGGCCAGACCGGGTGTGCCACCCCAATGCTCGACGACCTGGCGACCATCGATGCGGAAGGCATCAACCCTGCCCCAGACTGGCGGTCTGTCGCGCGGGGAGACGCCGAGGAACGCGCGCTTCTCCTCCTCGTCGTGGACCGCGACGCGGACCAATGCGCGATTGCCGACAGCTGTCACGTCCTTGACGACGATTTCCGCACCGGGCGCGGTGGCGTGGACGGTGGCGAGATAGCGCTCCAAGCCGGCGCGGTCCGGGGTGACGCCCGGCAGCGCATCGTGGGAGATGAAGTCGGCCGCGACGACCGCGTTGAGATCGGCGGCGTCGCCGGTGCGGATCGTCGTGTTGAGCGCCTCGTAGAAGGCGTGGACAACCGCGTCGTTGGCTGTGCTGAGATTGGCCACGCGCGGCGCGGCGATGGTCAAGGCGCTGCCGATCAGTACGGCGGCGGTGACCATGGCGAGGGCGGATGTCAGCAGGCAAAGCGCAGGGCGGCGGCGCATGACGCACCTCCTCGGGCCGGCCGTCCATGGGCCGGATGCGTTCGTCAGTTCAAAAGCGGGTCGTCCGGCAGCAGGATGACGACGAGCAGGACGACCGGTTCGGAGCCGTCGTTGCGAAGGGTGATAGCGGTTTCGGCGTGCAGAAACGCACCGTCGCCGGCGTCGAGCGTGCCCACGTCGAGATTGGTGTTCCACCCACGCACGCCGTGATTGACCCAAACCTTGCCGCCGGTCGATTGGACGCCGAGCGCGCCCGTTTCGACCGCCAGCAGGAACGGTCCCGGTGCGGCGAATGGGGGCAGGGTCGCACCGGGCAGCAGGGTGACGCGCCCGATGGCGGCGGCGTTCGCGTCCGGCGGGATCGTGGCGACAACGCCACCGGCCAGCGGTTGGAGCAGGATGCCGTCGGTGAACGTCCGATCCTGGCCAATGTCCTGAGGCACGTCATCGGCCAGCGATCGGAATTCGTGGCGAGCAGTATCGGGGCTGAAGGTCAGCCGGCCCTGCTCACCCGGCGTCGCGACGGTCGCGACGAGGAGAGTGGCCGGGGCATCGCCGCCGTTGTGGAACCCCGTCTTGTTCCCGGCGGGCAGGGTAACGAAGTCGCCGGGGGCCAAGGAGCGTGCAACGGTGACGGTCGACGCCGGAGCCGAATTGGGTAGAGACCCCGCGGTCTCGACGTCGACGAACCCGTCGTCGACGTAGACCAGGCGGTTGTCCTTGACGCCCGGCAGATCGTAGCGGCCGTCCGGCGGCAGGATCAGCCGGTCGAGCACGACTACTTGTCGCCCGGCAATCGGCGCCTGGTGCGTGATTTGGCCCAGCGGCTCGACGAGCGAGAGACCGGACGCGCCCGACCAGAGCTCGACGACTCGATGACCGACCACGCGCAGGCCGTCGATGCTGCCCCAGGCGTCCTGGCTGGCGCGCCGGGGCAGGCCGGCGGTTGTGTCCTCGGCGCCGCCGCGCACCTCCAGATAGGCGATGGCCCGATCGCCCGCGGCGGCGACCTGGGCGACGTGGATTTCGACATCCGGCGACGTGGCATGGAGGGCCATCAGGTAGCGCGCCAGACCGGATCGACCGGGGGCGAGCGATTCCGTGCCGCCGTGGGCTGTCAACTCCTCGGCCACGACGCCGTCGAGCGGCGCCGTGTCACCGGTGCGGATCGCCTCGTTGATGGCGAAGTAGAAGGCGCGGACGACGGTCTCGGTGGCAACGGGGCGAGGATCGGCCACACGCGCCGCGCCGAGTGTCATCGCCGTGCCGAAGAGGGCGAATGCGGTCGCGCCGGCGAGCACCGTGGTGAGGAGATAGAGGACCGGTCGACGGTGCGTAGCGCTCATGGTTGGACGTCCTTCCTCTCGCGGATGCCCGGCAGACCGGTAGCCCGGTCTGCCCACCCACATGTCGGTGGGGAGACCGGGCAGGCCGGGTGACCGGCCGCTAGGGCGCGGTTGCCGAAGTGACGTGGCCCGCGGGGGCCGGGCCGGTTGGCTCGGCCAGCGTTGGTGGCGTGGGAATGGCGCCGCCTAGGCGGCTGCCGAGTGCGACGAGCAGCTTGCCGACGGCGCGAAAGGCGACGTGCGGCGCGCGGCGATCGGTTGCGGCCGAGGACGCTCGAGCCGCGAGCCGGGCGCATTGCGCTTCGGCCAGGAGCCGGTTCTGGCGTTCGTTGGCGAGGTCTCGACTCAAATACGAGTGCATGGCTGCCTCCTTATCGTGATCGCGACGCTTAGCGGAGTCGCCTTTCCATTAGCGACCGACGGCGAGCCATCAGTCCTAGTACTTATGGTGCATCCCATCGGGAGTGAGCACATCGTCAAAAGTACTGATTCGTGATGCGTGGGCAACGGAGGACCTGGGAAGTTGGTACGTAGGTTGTACGTAATGCCAGGGTTTTGCCGTGCCGCTCGGCGGACACCATGCGGGGAGGCGGAGCCGCTTGCTTGGTGATTGCGGCAGGACTTTCGGTCTAGGCGTGCCCTGGACCACTCGCTGCTGAGGCTCGGTCGGGACCGACCCCCTTTTCATGTCACACGTGAAGTGATAATGTACGTACGCATGATGCACCGATTCACGGCTGATCGACCGAGGAAAGGGAGGGGAAGGTCATGCTTCAGGAGTTCAAGGCATTCATCACGCGCGGTAACATCGTCGACCTGGCAGTGGCCGTCGTGATCGGCCTCGCGTTTCAAGAGGTCATCAACTCGTTGGTTGCAGATCTCATCATGCCGATCGTTGCGGCGATCGGCGGGAAGCAGGACTTCTCGGCACTCGACTTCACGATCAACGACGCCGTCTTCCGCTACGGCGCGTTCATCACCGCGTTGATCTCGTTCCTGATCGTCGCCGCGGCCGTCTTCTTCTTCGTCAAGCCAATGAACGCGCTCATCGCCCGCTCTCGGGGGGAGCCACCGGCCGACCCGACGATTCAGAAGTGCCCGTTCTGCCTAAGCGATGTGCCGGCCGGCGCCACCCGGTGCGCCTTCTGCACCTCGGAGCTCGGCGGTACGGCGGCGGCTGCGCCGGCGTGACAGAGGCGTTAGGCGTTAGGCGTTAGGAACGATTGTCGGGGCGCGATGAATCGTGTACCCGATGGAAAACGGCCCTTCCCGGTCATTGACCGGGAAGGGCCGTTTCGCGTCGAACGCCCATATTGTCACGGACGGACTTGACCTCAACGTTTGTTGAGGTTGTATCGTGTGCGCATGTCGCCGGTGGCGTGGGCCGGAGTATTCGCGACAGGACAGCAGAGGACGGACGGTATGCCGGAAGCACACGAACGAGATTGGAACGCCGAGGTGATTGCCGAATTCCGCGCCAACAAGGGAGAGGTCGCGGCGCCGTACGACAATCCGCCCCCTATGCTCTTGCTCCACACCATCGGCGCCCGGAGCGGACGGGAGCACGTCGTCCCGATGCGGAGCCTGCCCGATGGCGACGCGCTCTACGTCTTCGCGTCGGCCCACGGCAGCGACAAGCATCCTGACTGGTACCACAACGTGGTCGCCAATCCAGACTTCACGATCGAGCAAGGGACCGGGACCATCCCCGTCCATGCGACTGAGGTCGCCGGGGAGGAGCGGGCCGCCATCTTCGCGGCGTACGAGCACAAGCTCGCACGGACGATCCCGGTGATCCGCCTCGATCGCCGGACCACCTGACCGGTGGCGCGCTCATCATCGCGTCTCAAGAGATCAACGGGCCGGACCGGCAACGCGAACGCGGCCTCTGGCCGCGCGGGAGCAGTCGCATGCAGATCGGAATCACCATCAACGGGTTGCTTGGCGACTCCTCGCTGGAGGGGCGAATCGAGGGGGTGCGGGATGTCGCCGAGCGCGGGTTCGCCAGCGTCTGGGCGGGCGAGCCAACGACGCCGGACCCCCTGACCACCTTCGCCATCATCGGCCGGGAAGTGCCCGGCATCGCTCTCGGCACGGGGATCGTCAACACCCACACACGCCATCCGCTGGCGCTTGCCGGCCAGGCGCTGACGGTCCAGGCGGCGACGGGCAACCGGCTCAGCCTTGGCATGAGCCCCAGCTCGCGGCTGTTTGTCGAGCGCTATCTCGGCTCGTCGTGGGAGAAGCCGGGCCGGCGCATGTGGGAGTATCTCTCCGCGCTGGCGCCGCTCCTTCGCGGCGAAACGGTTGACTACCACGGCGAGATGCTGAAAGCGGCCGGCACTGTTAGCGTACCGGGCGCGTCGCCCCCTTCGCTGCTCATCTCCGCCCTGGGACCGGTCATGCTCCAGATCGCCGGCGAGTTGGCCGACGGCACGATCACCGCCTTCACCGGGCCGACTGCTCTCGCCGGCTACGTCGTGCCGACGATCACACGGGCGGCATCGGCGACGGGTCGGTCCGCACCTCGCGTGGTGGCCGGGGCGCTGGTGAGCGTGACCGCCGACGCGGACGGCGCTCGGTCGGCGGCTGCCGAGCAGTTTGGCATCATCAAGCAGATTCCCGCCTACCGCGCCATGCTCGACCGGCAGGGAGTGGCCGGTCCCGAGGAGGTCGTTCTCGTCGGCGACGAGGCCGCGGTGGAAGGCGACGTGCGGCGGTACGCGGACGCGGGCGCGACCGAACTCATGGCCCACCCGTTCGGATCGGCAGAGGATCGGGCGCGGACGATCGAGCTCTTAGCCAGTCTGGCCGGGTCGTATACCGCTGAGATCGGGACTGGGGACGACAAAGCGATCAATGCGAGGGTCATCGCGGAATTTCGAGCGAACGGCGGCAAGGTCGGCGGTCGGTTCAAGGGCGCCAACCTGGTGATCCTGCATACCACCGGCGCGAAGTCCGGCCAGGAACGGCTCACGCCGCTCGCCTACCTGACCGCCAACAGACGCGTCCATCTCTTCGCCGCCGGGCCGGGATTGCCGCACCACCCCGCCTGGTACCGCAATCTGGTCGCCCATCCGGACGTCACGGTCGAGGTCGGCAGGGAGATCTACGAGGCCGCGGCCAGGGTGCTCGACGGCGACGCTCGCTCACAGATCTGGGCGAAGTTCGTTACAGAGATACCGGAGCTTCCGGCATGGCAGCGTGAGGCGAAACGGGAATTTCCGGTGATCGAGTTGAGACGGATGCGCTGATAAGGAGACCAGAAGATGGAAGTCACCGCGTGGACGTCGCTCTATAACGCTATGCACGCGCAGGAGGACCAGCGGCCGTTCTCGATGGCCACGGTGCGGCGCATCGGCGAGTTCGCACGGCCGCACCGCCGGCAGCTGACCTGGTTCCTGCTGCTCAGCGTCGTGACGGCGGTGCTGGCGGTCGCGACACCGGTGCTTGCGGGCCGGGTCGTCGATGCGATCGTCGAAGGCGCGGAGCAGGACCGCGTCATCGGGCTGGCGGCGCTGATCGCCGTCATCGCGGTGGCGGAGGCCGGATTCGGGCTGGTGACGCGATGGTTGTCGGCGAGGATCGGCGAGGGTCTGATCCTCCACCTGCGCACGTCAGTCTTCGACCACGTGCAGCGCATGCCGATCGCCTTCTTTACGCGTACCCGCACCGGCGCGCTGGTGAGCCGGTTGAACCACGACGTCATCGGCGCGCAGCGGGCCTTCAGCGATACCCTCTCCGGTGTGGTCAGCAATCTCGTGATGCTCGTGCTCACACTCGTCGTGATGCTTGGCATTTCCTGGCAGATTACCCTGCTCGCCCTGCTCCTGTTGCCAGTCTTCTTGCTGCCCGCGCGGCGGATGGGCGCTCGGCTGGCGCGCCTCGAGCGCGAAGCGGCGAACCTCAACGCGGCGATGAGCTCGCAAATGACGGAGCGCTTCTCCGCGCCGGGGGCGACGCTCGTCAAGCTCTTCGGCCGCCCCGCGCAAGAGTCGACCGAGTTCGCCGCGCGGGCCCGGCGGGTGCGCGACATCGGGGTGCGCGCGGCGATGGTGCAATGGGTGTTCGTTACCGCGCTGACGCTGGTCTCGGCGCTCGCGCTCGCCGTCGTCTACGGCCTCGGCGGCTTTTATGCGCTGCGCGGAGAGCTGGAGGCAGGGGCAGTCGTCGCACTCGCGCTGCTGCTGACGCGCCTCTACGCACCGTTAACCGCCCTGGCCAGCGCCCGCGTGGAGGTCATGAGCGCGCTGGTGAGCTTCGAACGGGTGTTCGAGGTGCTTGATTTGAAGCCGCTCATTGTCGAAAGACCGGATGCCCGGCGAGTGCCCGACGGGCCGGTCTCCGTGGAGTTCGAAGACGTGCGCTTCAGCTACCCGTCGGCGGACAAGGTGTCGCTGGCGTCGCTGGAGGAGGTCGCCAACCTCGACACGCGCGGCGGTGTCGAGGTGCTCCACGGCGTCTCGTTCCGCGCCGAGGCGGGGCAGGTGGTGGCGCTGGTGGGATCGTCGGGCGCCGGCAAGTCGACGATCGCGCAACTGGCGCCGCGCCTCTACGACGTCGACGGCGGCGCCGTGCGCTTGTCCGGTGTCGATGTGCGGGACCTCTCCGCCGAGTCGATCCGCGAGACGCTGGGGATGGTGACGCAAGACGGGCACCTATTCCACGAGTCGCTCCGCGCGAACCTGCTGCTGGCGCGCCCGGAGGCAGCGGAGGGTGATCTGTGGGACGTGCTGCGCCGGGCCAGGTTGGCCGACCTCGTCGCGACGCTGCCCGACGGGTTGGACACGATTGTCGGCGAGCGCGGGTACCGGCTCTCCGGCGGTGAGCGCCAGCGCTTGACCATCGCGCGGCTGCTGCTGGCGCGGCCGCGCGTGGTGATCCTCGACGAGGCGACCGCGCATCTGGATTCCACGTCGGAAGCGGCAGTGCAGGCGGCGCTAGGCGAGGCGCTCGACGGGCGGACCGCGGTCGTGATCGCGCACCGGCTCTCCACCATTCGGGCCGCGGACCTGATCCTCGTGATCGAGGACGGACGAGTCGTGGAGCGTGGCACGCATTTCGAGCTCCTCGCCGCCGGCGGCCGCTACGAGGAGCTGTACCGGACCCAGTTCGACCAGCCGTCCGCCGTGGCGGTAGTCGCGTGACCGCACCGTCGCGCGCCGATCGTCCATATCTCCCTCCCGCGCACCCTCCTCCTTGTCATCCCGAGCGCAGTCGCGGGATCTGCCTCTGACCAAAGACGTCTCCCATCAGAGCCAGATGCCTCTCTGCGATCGGCATGACAAGGGAGTGGGTAAGGCACAGGCGACGAGGGCTCGGCATGACAAGGAAGAGGGCGTGGCTCAATGGGGAGGATTCGGCGGACGACTCAGGGCATAGTGTGAAGCGGCATCCGCATCAGGGTGTTGACACGGACCTGATACGGTGTGAAGATCGCGCATCCCAATCGTACAGTGTGGTTGCATGTAGCAATGATCGGGGAGAGGAGGCGCGATGCGCATTGCCACGTTCGATGACGCCAGGCTTGGCATCGTTGCGAATGACGATACGGTCGTCGACATCACCGACCTCGTGCAGCGGTACGAACCGCTTGGCCCCGAGGACCTGCTGCCGGATCTGATTACCCACGTTGACGACCTCAGGGTGGATCTGGAGAGCAGAGTTGCCGCCGGGGGTGGCACGCCACTTGAACAGGCGCGCCTCCATTCACCACTCACCAGGCCGTCGAAGATCGTCTGCCTGATGGGCAACTACCGCGAGGGTACGGACCGACCACTCCAGATCCTCGACCTGTTTTTCAAGTCGCCGGAAGGGATTTCCGGTCACGGCGACACCGTCGTGCTGCCGCCGCACCAGGCGGACATTTTCCACCATGAGGCTGAGCTGGCGGTGGTGATCGGTCGCGACGCGAAGGATCTGAGCGAAGCGGACGCCATGGACGCGGTCTTTGGCTACGTCGGCTTCAACGATGTCTCCGCCCGCGGCCTGGGGCGCTCCGGCATCAACAGCTTTCTCGGCAAATCATTCGATACCTTCGCCGCATTCGGCCCGTGGATTGTCACCAAGGACGAGATCCCCGACCCACAAGCGCTGACTGTCACCGTGGACGTCAACGGAGAACGCCGCCAAGACTATGCGACCAGCGACATGGAACGGCCGGTGCGGGATCTGCTCACCTATATCTCCTCGGTGACGACACTCCACCCCGGTGATGTCATCTGCTGCGGCACGAACCACCAGGGGCTCGGTTCGATGCAGGATGGTGATGCGGTGGTGACCACGGTGTCGGGCATCGGATCGTTCACCATCCATGTGCAAGACGAGCATCGGCGGGAATGGCAGCGCGGGATTGACCGAGAGGCGGGCGAGCGCGTGAAGGCATCGGCGCAACATCCGGTGGCGCACGCGAGTGGAAGCGCCGCATCATGAGGCTCGTCCTGACCAGTGACAATCGGATTGGCGTGCAGGTGCCGCGCGACGGCGGCATGGTCGATGTCTCCGGCGCGTTTGGGGACATCCGCTATCGCACAGCCGTCGACCGGATGCCGCGCGTCCTGGCCGCGTTGCAGGAGCGCCGATCCCGCGTCGAAGAACTGGCGGCGAGCAGAGCGCCGGAGACCATGCCGGCGCTGCAAGCGCCGGTGCCGCGCCCGCCGAAGCTGATCGCGGCGTTCGGCAACTACCGAGAGGGAACGGACCGCGAGCGCCAGGTGCAGGATATGTTCCTGGAAAGTCCAGATTCGGTTATCGGCCCGAACGTCGCCGTGGTTCTGCCGGACCATCCAGCGTCCATCTTCCACCACGAAGCCGAGCTGGGACTGGTGGTCGGCCAACGCGCCAAGGATTTGCCGGCCGATGAGCGCGCGATCGCGGCATTGGCCGGCTACACGTGCGCCATCGATGTCTCGGCCCGTGGTTTGGGACGCATCGGTCCGAGCCGGATCGGCAAGTCGTTTGACACGTTCACACCGCTCGGCCCAGCGATCGTGACGACCGATGAGGTGCCCGATCCGCAGAACCTGCGGGTCACCATGTCGATTAACGGCGAGGTGCGGCAGGACTACTCGACGAGAGACATGGAGTACAGCGTCGTCGAAGTGCTGGCGTTCATCAGCTCCTACATGACGTTGGTCCCTGGCGACGTCATCATGTGTGGGACGAATCACCAGGGTCTGGGCGCACTGCAGGATGGGGACCAGGCCGAAATGACCATCGACGGGATTGGCTCCCTGGCAGTATCGGTGCGCGATCCGCGGCGACGGGAGTGGCCGCGCGCGATCGATCAGGAAATGGCCGCGCGACAACGCGCGGTCGGGGCCTCATAGGTCGGTCGGTCGGCAACGGCAGGTCCATGTAAGGCCACGAAGGAGGGAGATACGGCTGCCAGCGCCCGTTCGTGTCGCGTCATTCTCGGCTCGGCGAAGAGTAGAGGGAGACAACACCATGGCGAACGATCATCAGGCAGGCTCCGCGATGCAATTCCAAGCGCTCATCGACAAGCGACTCCACCGGCGCTCGTTGTTGAAGCACGCCGGCGCGCTCGGCCTGAGTGTGCCGGCTGCTGGCGGCCTGTTGTCGGCACGAACCGCGCGGACCCGCGCGCAGGAGGCTGAACCGCAACGCGGCGGCCGATTGCGGGTGGCGGCGACGGGCCAACCGGCGGGCCTCGATATGCACCTGATAAACCAGCGGAGCGTCACCATGATCGGCTGGCAGATGTACGAGGCGTTGTATACCTTCGATGCCGAGTACGCGGCCGTCCCGATGCTGGCCGAAGGACATGAGATCAGCGCGGACGGGTTGACCACCACGATCACGTTGCGACAGGGCGTTCCCTTCCACAACGGCGAGGAGATGGTCGCGGCCGATGTGATTGCCTCGTTCCAGCGCTGGGCGCCGGTCAGCAGCCTGGGCTTGGCCATCTCGCCATTTCTCGACGAGATCGTCGAGGTCGATCCATACACCGTGGAAATCAGGCTGACGAGTCCGCTCGCGGCCCTGCCCAGCATGCTGGCGCGTCAGTCCCAGGGTTTGGCGATCATTCCCAAGTCCGTGATCGACGCCGCGGGAGACCAACCGCTCACCGACGCCGGGTACATCAGCACGGGACCCTATCAATTTGTCGAGCGCCAGGCTGACCGTTTCACCCTGTTTCGCCGGTTCGAGGACTATGCCGCGCTGGAGACTGAACCGAGCGGGTACAGCGGCCGCAAAGCGGCCTATCTCGACGAGATCGAGTTCATCCCGGTGCCAGAAGAGGCGACGCGGGTCGCTGGGTTACAGTCGGGCGAGTATCACTACCTGGAGGAGATCATCCCCGACCAGATCGAAGTCCTGGGGGATAATCCGGATGTGACGATCGAGATCCTGCCGCCGCGCAGCTACGGCGTGATCATCATGAACACCGTGGCGGGACTCATGAGCGACGTGAGGATCCGGCAGGCGGTATCGGCGGCGATTGCCGTTGAGCCAAGCGGTCAGGCCACACACGGCGCGGGGTATTTCGAGATCGGCCCCGGCATCATGTTGCCGCAGACGGCGTGGCACTCGGAGGCCTCGGCGGAACTCTACAATCAAAACAACCCCGAGAAAGCGGCCCAACTGCTCGAAGAGGCCGGCTACGACGGCACGCCTATCCGCCTTCTGGCGACGCAAGAGGATCTGGGTGACTACAACGCCGCCGTCGTCGCCCAACAACAGTTGGAAGAAGCCGGGTTCACCGTCGAGCTGGAGGTAACCGACGAGGCCACGCTGGACGAGAATCTGGAGGACGATGAACGGTGGGACATGACCACCAATGCGTACGTGTTCAGACCCGATCCAGTCCTTATCGCCGCGTTCGCCAGTTGCACGGCGGATGGCCAGTGGTGCTCGGACGAGAAAGTGGCCGCGATCGAGCGGCTCCAAACCGGGGCCGACTTCGATGCCCGGTTCGAGGCATTCGAGGAGCTGCAGCGACTGTGGTACGAGCAGGCGCCGGCCATCAAGCTGGTTAACAACTACGGCATCGCCGCGCTGTCGTCCAAAGTCAAAGGCCTCCTCGAAACGACCCACTTCGAGATCGAGCCCGAGTTCACGAACTGCTGGCTCGACGAAGGATAGGTACGCAACGTGCTGAGGCGTGGGGAGCGCAGGGCGCTGACCGCGCCTCAGCACGTGTTCGAATTTGGGCGGGTCGATGACCATTTGTTCCACCGGTTGCGGCGGTTGCAGGCGCCGCGCGGGGCTGAAGACCCCGCGCTGACTCCCATAAGCCGGCTGCAGACTGGCTGACGTTTTCCCGTGCAGCCTCCTTCAGGGGGCTTTTCGGAGTCAGCCCGGCGTCTTTAGCGCCGGACGATACTGGCGCACGACGTCACAGATGGAGCAGATGGTCGGTGTCTCGTCTGCGCTGCCGGAGGCGCCACGAGCTGGCCGCGGCCGGATCGGAGACCGCGAGTGACCGCCTACATCTTCCGCCGGCTGCTGCTCCTGATCCCGGTGCTCCTAATTGTCGGGATTATCGTCTTTACCCTGATCCATTTGACGCCGGGAGATCCTGTCTCGGCCATGCTGGGGCGGGAAGCAACGCAGGAACAGAAAGACGCGCTGCGCGAGCAGCTTGGTCTCAACGAACCGTTCCATATCCAGTTCATCAGCTGGTTTGGGAACGCCTTGCGGCTCGACTTCGGTGATTCACTCTTTATCGGCAAGCCGGTCACCGAAGCGTTGCTTGATCGCGTGCAGCCAACCGGCCTGCTTGCCCTCTACTCCCTCACGCTCTCTATTCTGATCGCGATTCCTGCTGGGGTGATTGCCGCGACGCGCCCCAACTCGGTCGTGGATCGCGTGCTGATGGTCATCTCGATCAGCGGCGCGGCGATTCCGGGTTTCTTCTTTGGCATCCTCTTAATCCTCCTCTTCGCCGTCGTGCTCCGTTGGCTGCCGTCGGGCGGATACGCGGATATCGGCGACGATCCGATCCAGCATTTCAAGTACATGCTGTTGCCGACCGTGGCACTGGGCTTCTCGGCGGCCGGGCTGCTGGCGCGCCTGGCGCGATCGACGATGCTCGACGTGCTCAACGAAGATTACGTGCGCACCGCCTACGCCAAGGGCTTGCAACAGCGGCACGTGATCCTGTGGCATGCCCTCCGCAACGCGTTGATCCCCGTTTTGACCGTCATCGGCATTTCGTTTGCCGGCATGCTCGGCGGCGCGGTCGTGATCGAGACGGTGTTTAACATCCCTGGCATGGGCCGGCTCCTGGTGCAGAGCGTGACGCGCCGGGACGTCCCCGTGGTACAGGGAGCGGTGATGATGGTCGCGGCGGTCGAAGTCCTCGTGATGCTGCTCCTCGATGTGCTGTATGTCTATGTTGATCCGAGGGTGCGCTATGGCCCTGACTGAAGCCAGGGCGGCAACGAGCGGCCCCGCGGCGCCATCCGGGTCCAGTCGATGGCGCCTGTCGTCAATCACGCCGGCATCCCGCTATTACTGGCTGTGTCTCTTGTTCGAGAATCCGGCCGCGCTGGCGAGCCTTTGCTTTCTTGTGGCGATCCTGCTGCTGGCAATACTGGCGCCGGTCATCGCGCCGGTCGAACCGAACTTCGTCAACCCAGCCGATCGCCTCCTGAGCCCGTCGTCGGACTATTGGTTTGGCACCGACGATTTGGGACGCGATGTGTTCAGCCGCGTGGTCTATGGCGCGCGGATCTCGCTCCTCGTCGGTATCACCGTGATGGTGGGGGCCACCGTCTTGGGTTCCGTGATTGGGTTGATCGCGGGGTACTACCACCGGATCGACACGTTGCTCATGCGCGTCATGGACGGGCTGGAGGCGTTCCCCAGCATCCTCCTCGCCATCGCGATCATGGCGACCTTCGGGCCGGCAACGCGCAATGTGATCGTCGCCCTCTCGGTGGTGTACGCGCCAAATATCGCCAGGTTGGTGCGGGGCACGACGCTGATGAACCGGGAACAACCGTACGTGGAATCGGCGCGGGCGATCGGCATGCGTGATGCCACGATCATGCGGCGCTACATCTTCATGAACTCGCTGTCGCCGCTCATCGTGCAGAGTACGTTTGTCGTCGCCTTTGGCATCCTGGCCGAGGCATCGCTCTCGTTTCTCGGCGCGGGCGTGCCGCCGGAGACGCCGACGTGGGGCAGCATGGTGAGTGCCGGTCAGCCCAGGCTGCAACAGGCCTGGTGGGCCGCGGTCTTCCCCGGCGCCTTCCTCTTCGCCACACTGCTGGCGGTCAACCTGATTGGGGACGGGTTGCGTGACGCGCTCGATCCACGATCACGCCGGCGGTAGGAGTAGCGGTCCCGCGGTACGGTCCTCCCGCACCTCCGTTGCATGACCGCGGCGCGTACACATCGCGCCTGGGCGACGGTCGACCGTCTCACAATCACTCCTCTTTCGCGTTAGATTAATAGAACAATAGTGCGCCACCGCCGCTTTGCCGACGATCTCACAAACACTCCCCTAGCGAATGAGTACAGAAACGCGCGGCAGGGCCGTTGTCGATTGCGGGCTCCGCCGAACGACTATCTCATGACAGTAGCTGCACCGGTTTGCGGCAGAGAAGGCTACGCACAACCGAGGAGGATCATTGAGATTTCGCACTTCAATTCCGCTCATTGGTACGCCTGAATATACATAACCTCGTAAGGAAGGGGACTTTGATGCAGTCAGAAATCGCACCCCAGGCCGGACGGCGGGAATGGATTGGACTCGTCGTACTCTCCCTGGCCTGCGTGTTGTACGCCATGGACCTGACTGTGCTGAACCTGGCGGTGCCCGAACTCAGCGCGGATCTGAAACCGAGCGGTTCCCAACTGCTGTGGATCGTTGACATCTACGGATTCATGGTCGCCGGCTCGCTGATCACGATGGGCACGCTCGGCGACCGGATCGGCCGCCGCAAGCTGCTGCTGATCGGCGCCGCCGCCTTTGGTGTCACGTCGCTGCTCGCCGCGTTCTCAACCAGCGCCGAGATGCTCATCGTGAGCCGCGCGCTGCTCGGGCTTGCCGGGGCGACACTGGCGCCCTCGACCCTCTCATTGATCCGTAATATGTTCCTCGACCCGAAGCAGCGCACGGTCGCCATCGGCGTCTGGATCACCAGTTTCTCGGCCGGCGGCGCGCTCGGCCCCCTGGCGGGTGGGGTGCTCCTGGAGTACTTCTGGTGGGGATCGGTCTTCTTGCTGGCCGCGCCGGTGATGGCGCTCCTCCTCGTGCTTGGACCCAAGTTGCTGCCCGAATTCCGCGATCCGGAGGCCGGCCGACTGGACCCGATCAGCGCGGTTCTCTCGCTGGTCGCCGTGCTGGCGGTGATCTATGGCCTCAAGGAAGTCGCCCAGGGCGGCATGGAAACGCAACCGGTCATCTCCATCCTGGCCGGGCTGATCGTCGGCATCCTGTTCGTCCGCCGGCAGCGAACGCTGGCTGACCCCCTGATCGACCTGCACCTTTTCCGGATACCCGCCTTCAGCGCGGCGCTGGTCACGAACTTGCTCGTCGGCTTCGTTGCCTTCGGCGCCTTTCTCTTCACCGCGCAGTATCTGCAATTGGTGGAAGGGTTGTCGCCCTTGAAGGCGGGCCTCTGGTCGCTGCCGTCGTCTGTCGGGTTCATCGCCGGGTCGATGCTGGCTCCGATCCTCGTGCGCCGGGTGCGCCCGGCAATGGTGATGGCTGCCAGCCTGGCGATCGCGGCCGTTGGCTTTGGAGTGCTCTCCCAGGTCGAAGCAACCGCCGGACTCACCCTCCTCGTCACCGGCTCCGTCATCTTCGCCTTGGGACTCGCTCCTGTCTTCACATTGACGACCGATCTGATCATCGGGTCCGCGCCACCGGAGCGGGCCGGGGCAGCGTCGGGGATCTCGGAGACCAACGCTGAGTTTGGCGGGGCGCTCGGCATCGCGATCCTGGGCAGCATCGGCACCGCCATCTATCGCAACGGCGTGGCCGACTCTGTCCCGGCCGGTGTTTCGCCCGAGGCGGCGGCGACCGCGCGCGACACGCTCGGCGGCGCCGTGGCGGTGTCCGATACGCTCCCCGCCCCGATTGGGACGGCGCTCCTCGACTCGGCCCGCGAAGCGTTCGTCCAAGGGCTGCAACTGACGTCCACCATCGGCGCCATCGTGTTGGCCGGCACGGCGATCCTGGCCGTGGTCGTGCTCCGCGGCGCGGGTCCAGGGTCTGAGTCCGAGGATGAGCCGAGCGTTGAGGTCTTCGAGGCGACGACCGAAGTCGCCTGCGCGGCCTGACGTACACAGACCTAACTAACCCGGTGTGCAGGTTTGTGGGACCAGGTCCACCAAGGCATCTACCATGGGCGGTGACCAACCGCTTTCCCATGGAGGTGCCCCGTGGACCTGGAGACCTTCATTGTAGCGACC
>JBOGUE010000580.1:0-7670 GCA_050695955.1 Thermomicrobiales bacterium
GAGCAGACGTCCCGGCGCCTCATTCGCCATCGTCCAGTTGACCAGGAACTGGCGCAGCAGGGTGTCCGTGACGGGGGTCTCGGGTTCCCATCCGGCTCGCAAATTCGGATCAAGCGCCATGATAGAGATCGTCCTTCTCGATCAGATCATCCTGTCCGCGGCCGAGACGGCGGTCCGGCCTTCCGGAGATTGTCGCCGCTCCGGCGCCGCTCGTCTCGCGGATGTCGGACAGGCATCGCCCGTCACGAACGATACCCGATCTGATCAGGAGGAGGTCTATCGACTGGGAACGAGACGTTCGCCGGCGACCTAGCGCAGATGCGTGCCGGCTGCGGCGATGTGGGACGCGATCTGCCTGGCAGATTCGCCCACACCGACCAAAATCCCGGACTTCAACGACGGCATCCAGGGCATGCCCACGAAGTACAAGCCGGCGTAGTTGGTCACACCGCTCGCCTGGATGGGGAAGCCCTTGTCATCGTGGACTGGCACCTTCACCAGACTGAAGTCGTAGGTGTAGCCCGTCGCCCAGATGACGGTGGAGATGCCGGTTGCCTTCACGTCGAGCTCCTCGATGATCGGTTGTTCGTAGCCATCGCGCAGGTGTGGCAACTCCTCGGTCAGCGCGTCGAGTCCCTTCGCCTGGATGTAGCCGTCGATCATGTTCTGCGCCTGACGCTCGAATCCATCGACTTTTGCGAGGTTCTCGTGCAGGTCCGGAGCGAGCGCGATCTTGTCGTCCGCCGCGCCGCGCAGGTGGCCCAACAGAGTCACGCCGTCGCGCGAGAATTGGTGCAGGTTCAGCGTGTGCCCACCATTGCTGCCCGAAATGTGCGGGGCCGCGAACTTCTCTTTCGGGACTGGCAACTTGTCGGGCGTCATGTCGAAGAAGCCGACCCGATACAGCCACTCAAAGGTGTCCTTACCGCGATAGCGGCGCGGGGCGCGGCCCGCATGGCCGATGCACAGGAAGACCGTCCGGCCGCGTTGGTAGAATTCCTCGGCAATCTGGCAGCCTGACTGTGCGCTGCCGACGACGAGCACCGCGCCTGCCGGCAGCGATTCGGGATTGCGATACCGACTACTGTGGAGTTGGGTGATCCCTGGTGGAAGGTCGGCGGCAGACGGTGGCAGCTTCGGCTGCTGATCCAGGCCCGTTGCTACCACCACGTTGCGTGCCTCGAAGATGCGCTCCGGCGTTGCCACGCGATAGCCTCGATGATCCATCGCTTCCACAGAGACGACGCGCGTGTTGCACTGCACGGGTAGGCGGAACTGTTCGACGTACCGGTCAAAAGTCGCGACGACCTCATCGCGCGGCATGAAGCCATCGCGGTCGGCGCCGTCATATTCGGCGCCGGGCAGCTTGAACGCCCAATTGGGCGTGACCAGGGTGAAGGAATCCCAGCGCTCGGTGCGCCAGACGTTGGCCGCGTGGGCCGCCTGCTCCAGCACGACGTGCTCGCGACCGAATTGTGTGAGGTAATAGCTCGTTGCGAGGGCAGCCTGTCCGCCGCCGACGATCACGGTCTCGACATGGTCCATGGTTTCAGTCTCCTTGTAGCGGGGTGTTTTTCGTGGTGGGGGTTACGTGGCCGGCGCTTCGGCGACGATGCGCGTGCCCTGAAGGGTCATGGGGAAGGTCGCCAGCGGGTTGCCGGCAGGGTCGGCAATGGTGGCGACCACCTCGCCGCTCAGCGACTGCCCGCCAGGATCGAGCGTGATGGCGGCGCGAAAGGTCACGACGGCGAACAGGTTCCCTTGCCCATCGGACCCCAACCCGAACTGGTGAAGATGACGCCGGGGGCGCCGGGCGGCGTCACCACCGGATGCTCGGCGGTGACCATCGTGCCGTCGGCGCCAAGGGTGAAGAGCGCGCGGGTCGGCGGCCCGTCGGTTTCGAAAACCGTCACCCACCAGGAGCCGACGAAGCCTTCTCCCCTGGCCAGCGACGTGGCGTCCGTGGTGGTCATGGCCGTTCCTTCCGTCTTGGGTATCGTTGCGACGCTGCTCGCCGATGTGATCAGCTCGAAAGGTCCTGGCCTACGCTTCGGTGAGAAATTGGGTGATCTCGCGCAGGAAGAGGTCGGGAGCGAAGTCCATCGCGAGGTGTCCCTGGCCCGGCAGCACGACCAACCGGCCGTGCGGCAGCGCCGCCGCGACGGCTTCGGTCGCCGCTTGCAGGAACGGCGGACTCTCGCTGCCCATCAAGAGCAGGGCCGGCGTCGTCAGATCGCGGAATCGCGCGGGGTCGAAGACGTACCCCTTGACGCCTCTCATCTCATCCACGATCGTGGGTGCAATGTCGAGGACACCCTGCCACTCCGGCGCGGCGCGGAACATGGCAATCACCTCTTCCGGCACCTGCGCGATCTCCTGTGCGAAGACGAGCACTGCCCCTTCCCGGTCACCCGCGGCGAGCAGCGTCTCGATTTTCGCCTGCACATCCGCCATCTCACCTGGAGGGCTACTGGGGCCGCCCACCCAGGCGAAGATGGGGGGCTCATAGAGGACGAGCTTGCGTAGGTTCTCGGTAAGCAGGGCCGCCTCCGCCGCGCAGATTGCACCGTAGGAGTGCCCGAGGAGATGAGCCGGCTCGTCGATGGCATCGACAACAGCCGCGACGTCCTCGAACTCCCGCTCGATGGCGTAGGGCGCGCCATCGGCCGCCATGCTCCCGCCGCGACCCCGGCGGTCGATCGCATAGACCGTGAAGCGCTCCCCGAGGAGCGGCTGCAATGGCGTCCAGCGGTGGTGGTCGTCCAGGCTGCCATGCACCAGGACCAGTGGCGGCCCATCGCCAAAGCGCTGATAGGCGATGTGCGTTCCATCGGCCGACGTCACAGATTCCATCGGTTGTTCTTCTTGCGCTTGTTCGGTTGCGGCGACCTTGGCGGTGAGTCGGTGCTGGAACAGCATCACCGCCCCGAGCAGCGCGCCTCCCGCCTTGAACACCCGCCGCCGATTAATCGGTGCATTAGTCATGACTTCCTCCTGGCAGAACGCTCTGTCCATCGCGATGGGGGAACTTGATCCCTGGGGCAACGTCCCTAGGCGGCCCGGGCGGCGCGGGCCCGGGCAGTGATGGTCTTGACGACGTGCTCCGCGTCCCGGCCGACACCCATGAGGGTCGTCGACGAGAGGGCGTAGAGGAAGTGCAGCCCCACGAAGTAGAGGCCCGGCGCCTGGGGAACGATCCCGCGGTCGTGCGACGGCTCGCGCTCGTCCGCGAAGATGGGCAGGTCGATCCAGGAGAAGTCGGGGCGGAACCCCGTACACCAAATCACGTTGGCCACGTCGAGCTGACGCCCGTCTTCGAGGAGCAGGCGCCCGTCGCGGACGCCAGCGGTCCTGGGGACTCGAACGACGCCGGCGGCGGCGATGTCCTTCGGCTTGACCCGGACCAGCGGCGCGCCGTGGGCCAGGATCTTCGGCCGCGCCTTGCGGCCGATCGGCGTCTTGATGGTCAGGACGTGCTGGAACATGAACCGCACCAGTGGTTGGAAGAGGTGCCGCGCCGCCGCGGTTTCGACGCGAAACGGGACGGCATGGGGATCGCGCCCCGAGAGACACGTCGGATGCGTTGTCGCGACGTCGAGGGCGATCTCCGCTCCCGAATTGCCCGTGCCCACGACCAGGACGCCGCCTTCCCGGAGTTGGGAGGGGTTGCGGTAGGTGCCGGCATGCACCTGGACAATGCCGGCATCGAGGTCGGAGGCGAATGGCGGCACCCACGGCGCCTGGAACGACGACATGGCCACCACCACGTTCTCCGCTTCGTACCGCTGCCCGCCCGCCGTCAGGGCGAACCGGTCCCCAACGCGTGTCAGCCCGTCCACCCGCACGCCGGTCCGCACCGGCAACTCGAATCGCGCGGCGTAGGACTCCAGGTAGTCGGCCATCCCGTCTTTCGTTGGGAAGGCGTGACGCGGTCCCGGAAAGGGCATGCCCGGCAGCCCGTCGTACCGCGCCGGTGTGAAGAGCCGGAGCGCGTCCCACCGCTGCCGCCAGGCGTCGCCGATCCGCTCGCTGGCGTCGAGGATGACGAAGGGGGAGCCGCGCCGCGCCAGGTGGTAGCCGACCGCCAGGCCGGCCTGCCCACCGCCGACGACGACGGTGTCGAAGCGTTGGATAGATTGCTCGACCGGCCGCTTGTTCTCAACCATGGCGATCATCGCTTAGCTCCCGTCCTGTCCTGGCGTCGGGACGACGCCGAGCTGTTGCAACAACCCCAAATCGTCGGAGTTGACCCAGCACTCCACGACCTTGCCGTCGGCGATGCGGTCGATCTCGATGCCGGTCATGCTCCCCCGCTTGCCGGTGGGGGGGATGCCCTGGAAGGCGCCCGTGTGCGTGCCGCGGGCGGTCCAGCGGGTCACCACCTTGTCTCCGTCGGCGATCTGGTCCTCGATGGTGATGTGGAGATCGGGGAACGCCCCGCGCAAGGCGGCGACATACTGCTTCGCGCCTTCGGGTCCCTGGATCTCCGCGGACGGCAGGTGAATGACGAAGTCGCCGGCGACGAGCTCGTCGACGACGGCAAGATTCCCCTGGCTGTACACCTCCTCGACGGCACGTCGTATCAGCATCCTGTTCTGCTCTGGCTCAGACATCGGTTTGCTCCTTTCAATCTGCGGTTCGCCTAATCCGGTTCCACCGTACGGCGATGAATACGTGGCGTCATGCCTCGAATGGGGTATGGGAGCGGGGTATTTTCGTGGCCGAGGAGGACCACACCCAGCGTCAGTCACACCACCAACTGCGACACCACCAATAAGGTGACGGGTCAGCGGATGTGATCGTGGTCTCCGGGTAGTGCTCGCCGCGGGCCCCGTAGGTCGCCAGCGCCCCCGCCGGCTGGAACAGGGATCCGCCTAGCGTCAACGCGAACACCATCAATCCGATGCCGATTCGCCGTGAGATCCAGGGGAGATGCACCATGGTCGAGCCTCCTTGCGGTCGTTAGTCGGATCGCCTGATCCACTTCCACCGTACGGCCAAGCGCGGGCGCGGACATGCCCCATAGGGGGTATGCCGGCGGGGTACTTTTTCGATGTCTTGGCGGCCCCGTCTCCGGTCCGCGCCGGCCTTCGGATGTGTTTGAAAAGCTCCGTCATGCTGAGGAATCGAAGCATACCCGCGCGAAGCGCACCGCCGGCAGACGGTGGAGCGGCTTCGCCGGGGGATTCTTCGGCTTCGCCTCAGAATGACAGAACGGCGGTGCCGGACGACGCAGGAGGACGGTGTGCAGACACGGTCTAGGCGGCCGGCGCTTCGGCGACGATGCGCGTGGCCTCGACCACCACCGGTTGGGTCATCATCGTGTTGCCCGCCGGGTCGGTGAAGGTCCGGGTGCCCTCACCGCTGAACGTCTGACCGTCGGCGCCGAGCGTCCCGGTCGCGCGGACGGTCACGGTGAAGAGCTGGTTTCCCTGCCCGTCGGCCGTCAGCACGACGAAGGTGACGGTCGCGGTGTCCGGGCCGGTGGCCTCCCAGGCGCCGTGCCCCGCGCTGGTGAAGATCACCCCTCCGGGTCCACCTGGCATCGGTGGAAACACCGGCCGGGGCGAGGTGACGACGGTGCCATCGGCCCCGAAGGTGCCGAGCGAAAGCTCCGGCGGCTCGTCGGGCGAAACCGCCATCACCCGCCAGGAGCCGACAAGACCCTGCCCCTCGGCCGGCGGGGTGGTGTCCTGGGCGGTGGTTGGCCCGGTGCGGCTGACGGCCAGCAGGCCGAGCGGCACAATGGCGAGGATCGAGACGAAAAGCGATGAACGTCGCATGGGTTTACCCTCCGCTTCATTTTCGACCGCCAACGCGGCGGCAACCGCTGTCAGGACGAGCGGCTGCCGCACCGCTCTATCGATTTGCCCGCGGGCGCTTAGGCGCGGGCCCGGGTGACGTGGGCGTGGTAGGGGAACACGACCTCGCCGTTGTCGACATAGCGGCGCACCGCCACCTCGACGTCGGGCAGCGCCGCCGCCATGAGCGCATCGCGCGCCGCCGCGTCCATCTGTCGCACCTCCGGCAGCGCCCACGCGGCCGAGAGCATCAATGCCTGCACGAACGCTCCCGGGTCAGGAAGGCGCGCCGTCAGCGACGCCGGCTCGATAGTCACGTCGCGGTATCCCGCCTCCCTGAGCAGTCTCCGCAGCTCGTCGCCATCCCCGAGGGAAAACATGCTCTGGGCAAGGGCGCGCATGCCGAAGTGCCGATCGACCAGTTCGTCCAGGTCGGCGTAGATCGGGTGGTGCGCGATCCCCTGCCAGACGCTGACGGCCAGCCGTCCACCGGGAACGAGCGCGCGCCGCATCTCGCGCAGGCCGGCCCCCCGGTCTTCGACGACCTGCAACCCCTGCTGACAGCAGACGAGATCGAACGCCGCGTCCTCGACCGGCAGAGCCTCGCCGCGCCCTTCTCGCCATTCGATCGCGGCCCCCTCGGCCGCCGCGGCGGTGCGGGCGATCGCCAGCATGCCGGGGTTGAGGTCGACGCCGATGACGGCGCCGGTGGAACCGACGAGCGGGGCGGCCAGCCGGGCGACAATGCCGGTGCCGCAGGCGACGTCGAGGACGCGCTCGCCGGGTTGCGGGGCGGCGCGCCGCAGGAGGTCTTCCGCCCAGGCTGCGAAGATCGTCGGGACGAAGATGCGCTCGTAGGCCTCGGCCGGGTTGGCCGGAGCGTGGGTCTGTAGTGCCATACTGCCTCCTTCCGCCGGCGGTGGCCGAGCCGGCGCTCAGCGCTCAGCGCGGAGCCGGGCGATGTCGTCTCAGGTATTCGACGTTCCATCGCTGATGCTGGCATTCCAACCCGGGGAGCCGCCGACGCCCGCCAGCGCCCCCGTCGGCTGGAGCAGGAAGCCGCCCAGCGTCAACGCGAAGACGACCAACCCAATCACGATTCGCCGTGAGATCCAGGGGAAATGCACTATGGCCATGACCGACCCTCCTTGCATTCGTCTGTCGGACCGCGTGATCCACTTTCACCATATGGCCAGGATCGGGCGCGGTCATGCCCCGAAGGGGGTATGCCGGCGGGGTATTTCTCGATGCAGCCATCGCCCGATCGCCGGGTCTGGGCACACCGCCGGCCCCGCGGCGGCACGGTCGCATCATGCGCCGCGTAGCGGTGGGGCGCATCCCCAGGAATTGACCAATTGGAGAACGCGTGTTTCAGGAAGGTTGGGTAGGAATTACGTATGTGCGGACCCGAGTTCAGTTGAGCCCGCGCTCGGCGGCGACGGCGGCGGCCTCGCGGCGGGAGTGAACGCCGAGCTTGGCGAGGATGCCGCTGACGTGGCGGGCGACGGTGTGCGGGCTGATGAAGAGGGCCTCGGCGATCTCCCTGTCGGTGAAGCGCCGGGCGAGCAGGTGCAGCACCTCCTGCTCGCGAGGGGTCAAGCCGAAGGGCGCAGGTGCGGCGCTTGGTCGTTCTGGTCCGGCCGGTTCGGACAAAAGAGCCTGCGCCTCCGCGAGCGTTTGCTCCAGGGTCCACCGCCGCCCGTCCTCCCATGCGGCGGCGGTGGCGGATGTACCGAGACGGTCTCGGAGGGTCGTGAGGGTGCGTTCGTGGTGCGGCGCGTCGGACGCCGCGCGGGACCGACCGGTCGCGGCGCGCAGCGCTTCAGCCGCCCCAAAGAGGCGAGCCGTCGCGTCGGGCGGTCCATCGAC
>JBOGUE010000581.1:0-5925 GCA_050695955.1 Thermomicrobiales bacterium
GTGCAAGGCGCCCCTGTCGCCACCACCGCCCCCATGCTCTGGCCCGGCGACGCGCAAGAACTCCGCGTCGATCTCCCCACCCGTCTCACCAGCGGCGCCTACACCCTCGCCGTCCGCATCGACTACGCCGCCCCCGATGCCCAAGGCCGTACCGCCCACCCTCCGCTCGAACAACAAATCCCCTTCGCCATCGGCGGCCTCAGCCCCGACGCCGCTCCTCTCTGTCCGCCGTCCACCTAACAAATCCGAGGCGTGAACGCATTCAGGATTAGAACGTCCGCTCGCATTGGTGATAGAGTACGTACGCACTATATTGGGGACACCCGCGCCCTTTCGCCGCCAGTAGGGGCACGATCTGATTATGATCACCACGCATCGGCAAGCCGTACTTCTAGGATTGGTCGATTCACCGACGACACACACCCAACGTCCTGTGACGTTTTCCGATTGGCTAGGCAGCACCTATGCGGCTAGCCGCATCGAAGCCCATCGCATCGATCACGGCCTCTTCCTGACGCCACCAGCAGTTGCAGACTTCATGGCCAAAATGATTGAGCCGAGGGCCGCAACGATGCGGCTGCTCGATCCGGCTGCTGGCGCCGGCATTTTGATGTGTGCCGTGCTCGAACATTTGGTGGCGCTGCCGAACCGCCCAACGAGGATCGAATTCGTCGCGTATGAGATCGACGCCGAACTTTGCACCATGCTGCACAGGGTGTTGGCCCATGCAACGACCGGGGCCGCGGATCACGGTGTCGAAGTGACCGCCACGGTCCACCAACAGGACTTCATTCTTGCCAACGCCCAGGTCCTCGGCGGAGCCAGTCGAGAGCAGTTCGACGCGGTGATCGCCAATCCTCCCTACTTCAAGATCGGCAAGAACGATCCGCGCGCGCCGCAAGCGCGCGCGGTTGTCCACGGTCAGCCAAACATTTACGGCTTGTTCATGGCTGTGAGCGCGGCCCTCGTCAAGCCAGGCGGGGATTGCGTGTTCATTACCCCCCGCAGTTTCGCGTCAGGACCCTATTTCAAGCGTTTCCGACAGCGATTCTTCCACATGGCGCGTCCCGTTCGCACGCACGTATTTGGATCGCGCAAGGAAGCCTTCAGCCGAGACGACGTGCTGCAGGAAAACGTGATCCTGCACGCGGTTCGAGACGATCGGTGGAGGACCAAACCTGATCGACACGGCATGACGATTTCAACGAGCGCTGGCATCACCGACCTCGCGAGCCGTTGGGAACGTCGCGCTGATCTCGCGGATGTGCTCGATCCACAAGACCCCGATAGCGTCTTTCGACTGCCGATATCGCCTGAGGACGAAGCTGTCCTCCATCTTGTGGACGGCTGGACTGGCTCACCGCGAGCCTACGGCCTGGAGATTTCTACGGGGCCGGTCGTGACCTTCCGTGTGAAGAAATGGCTTGCCGGTACGCAGGTCGATGCCGCCGTCCCCCTCTTGTGGATGAGTCACGTGCGGGCCATGGAGATCCATTGGCCGAACGGGACGAGCAAACCGCAATACATCCTGAGCGAGGAAGGTTCGCGCCGTCTCCTTGTGCCCAATCGAAACTATGTGGTCCTGCGCCGCTTCAGTGCGAAAGAAGAGCGCCGCCGGCTGACCGCCGCCCCTCTATTGGCAGCGACTATCCCTGCACCGCTGATTGGCCTTGAAAATCACCTGAACTACATTCACCGACCGGGTGGCAGTCTCACCATTGATGAGGCATGGGGATTGGCCGCCCTCTTCAGCAGCGCGCTCTTCGACCGCTATTTTCGATGCGTCAGTGGGAATACCCAGGTTGGTGCAACCGAGCTGAGGGCGATGCCCCTGCCACCGATTGAGGACATCATTGCATTGGGTCAGCGCGTGCAACGGCAACGCGCCGCCCTCGCCACGATTGACGAGCTCGTCATGGAGATGACAACTGGCAATCCTCGACTCTCCGTAACGCGCGAAGGCGATTCCGTTGTCTAAGATCGACGAAGCCCAAGCCATTCTGAAAGCACTTGGTCTGCCGCTGGCTCAACAGAACGAGATCTCAGCGCTTACGATGCTCGCCCTGGTGAGCGTTGGCCCGCATGACGCATGGGAGGCAGCCAGTAGATCGCGCCGCTCTATCTCGAACGACATCATGGCCTTCATCGCCGAGAAATACGGCAAGTCTTACAAGCCCAACACGCGAGAAACCGTCCGCCGCCAGGTATTGCACCAGCTTATGCAAGCGCGCGTCGCGGACTACAATCCCTATGAACCCGACTTGCCGACGAACAGTCCCCGCGCCCACTATGCCGTCACCGAATCCGCGTTGGCCGTCATCCGTGCCTACGGCAGTAGCGTTTGGGAAGGTGCGGCCGTTCAGTTCGTGGCCGAACACGGTTCCCTCGCTGCCAGCTATGCCGGTCACCGGTCGCAGGGTGAGCTGGTGCCCCTAACGCTGCCCGATGGGCGAGCGTTTGAGCTTTCCCCTGGCAAGCACAACTAGGTTCAAAGGGCGATCATCGAACAGTTTGCACCGTGCTTTGCACCAGAAGCCGAGTTGTTGTATCTTGGCGACACGGCGAAGAAAAATCTGATTGTGAACACCGAAATACTTTCCGCATTGGGCATGCCGGTCAGCGATCATGACAAGCTCCCCGACGTGGTGCTGTTCGATCGCCGTCGCGGCTGGTTGTTCTTGATTGAGGCTGTGACCTCGCACGGCCCGATGTCACCGAAGCGCGTTCTCGAGCTTAGCGAGTGGTTGCGGCGCGGCAAAGTCGCCCCGATCTATGTGAGTGCATTCCCCGACATGGTCCATTTCCGCCGACACATGAAAAACATCGCCTGGGAGACCGAGGTCTGGATTGCGGAGATCCCCGATCACATGATCCACTTCAACGGCGCCCGATTTCTTGGTCCTAAAGAAACGGTCATAGCCCCTTGACATAGAACATATGTTCTGTTCTTGTCCCTCCCAAGCGGCACATCCGGCGCTGAGTGCGGGCCTGGGCAGCGCCTCACCACGCCCGGGAGGGTGACGCGGCCTCCGGAGCCGCACCGCCATCATTCCAGCGTGATCACCTGATCAAGCAGCCGACCGCACCTCTACGGTTCCATGACATACGCGGGCCGAAGGCAGTCGCCTGCAGGCGTCCTCCTGTAGGATCGGCAGACGCGGTTCGATGTCAGTCGGCTTCCAGCCGACTTCCGTCAATGAGCCGGGGAATCAATTCCCCGGCGGCGCACCCGACCGCGACGGTCCGATCACGTCACAGAACACCACCATTCCCGGGAGGGACCGCCGACCGACATGGCCCGCTCGCCCAGCTTGTCCACCTGGACAACCTGGACAACCTGGACAACCTGGACAACCTGAACAACCACAATCCCGTCGAGTCCAGTGCTACTACCTACGGCCGCCTTGCCGCCTACGCCGCCGCGGCGAGGCCGAACCTTGCCCGCGCGTCGGCTAGGCGCTGGGCCTTGTGCGCCTCGAAGTCCCACGTCGTTAGGAACGCCGCGCCCGCGCGCCGGCCCTCCTCGAAGAGCGCTATAGCCCGCTCCACCGGCAGGTCGAACTCCGTGGTGCGGACGCCGAGCGTCGCGATCGGGATCGTTCGCTGAAAGTCGTTTTCTTCGATGTAGAAGCGGTCGTGCGCCTCGACCATCGTGCTGACCAAACTCTTGACGTAGCCGATGACCCCCGCAATCCCGCGCCGCGGCGGCTCGTCCGGCAGCCGGTCGGCCAGCGTCATCGCGACCGGGTCGGGCTCGACCAGCTTCAAGCCAAAGGTCGGCCATTCCGGCACGCCCGCGGCGTCAAAGAGCCAGACCGGGAAGTTCGAAAGCATCCCACCGTCCACGATCAGATGCTCGCGCCCCGTCTTCGGGTTGCGGAACCGGACCGGCTCGAAAAAGATCGGAATGCTCATGCTCATCCGCACCGCCAGCGCCACGTCGAGGTCGTTCGGCTCAACGCCCAAGCGATGGGCGTCCCGCGGCAGCACCAACAGGCGACGCTCCGTCAGATCGGAGACGATCACCTGCGCCCGATAGCGATAGAGCGGATTGGTGTCCTCGGCGAACTCCGCGTCGATCAGATCGCTGAAGGTTCTCACCTGCTTCGCCCGCAGCAGCCCCTGCATGAAATCGAGGAACGCTTCACCCTCATAGATGCCGCGATCCTTCAAGATGCTCAGGGGCGCGCCTAGGAACGGGATGCGATCCTCCCAGTCTCGGTCGCTGAACTGCCGGTAGTCGAGACCGAGCACGATCTCGCGCAGCTCCGCGGCGGTGTAACCGGCCGCCCGCAATGTCGCCACGATCGCGCCGGCCGAAGCGCCGCCGAGGGTCCTCGGCCGGTAGCCGCGCTCCTCCAATAGCGACAAGGCGCCGACCAGTCCGATTCCCTTGACGCCGCCCCCTTCAAACACCAGGTCAACAAATCCGCCACGCGCTCCGCTTGTCCCTATTGCCTCTGCCATCTTACCGGCCTCCATGCGACGACGATCCATACACGACATTGCCGATGGCGCTCCGCGCCGACCCATCATCATCATGCGACGCGAAAGGTCACCCATCATCGGCAAATATACGGATTCAGATTGTCGCGCTGACAGTCGGTTACGTAGGGGAATGCTTACGAGGACGGCAAGAATGCCGACTTCTCAGGCGGGAGGCGGGAGCGTTAGGGAGTGGCGATGGCGGCCAGGGTTCGCGCCGGCAGCTTGTAGCACTCCCGCGCCGTTTCCGCGTAGACGCGCCGGTGTAACTCCTCCCCGAGACGGGGCAGCGACGAGGTCGGGGAGTCGTAGTCGAAGTGGGGGTAGTCGGAGGCAAACATCAGCGTCTGCTCGGCGCGCGCCCATTCGAAGACGGTCAGCAATTGCTGGGAGCGATCGGGCGACTCCATCGGCTGGCTCGTGAACCGGCAGTGGCCGAAGACGTACTCGCTCGGCGGGCGCTTGACCCACGGCGTCTCGCGCTGGAGCGCCTTCCAGTCCGCGTCGACGTGCCACAGGAAGGTCGGCAGCCAGACGTACCCACCCTCGACAAATACGACCCGCAGGGTCGGATACCGCTCGAACAGTCCCTCGAAGATCATGCTCGCCAGGTGACTCTGATAGGCAAGCGCGCGCCCCTGCCGTAATTCGACATAATAGGAGGGATAGCCGACCGGCGTCGGGGGGCCGTTGATCCCGGCGCCTTCGCTGCCGGTGTGGAGGACGAAGGGGAGGTCCAGGGCGACGCAGGCGTCGAAGATCGGGTCGTAATGGCGTTGTCCGTACGGGATGCGGGCGCCGTTCGGCACCAATACCCCGACGATGTCCGGGTGGACGCCGACGCGCGCGATCTCCTTCGCTGCCTGGTTCGGGTCCTGGGTGGCGACGATGGCCGCGCCTTTGAGCCGGTCGTCTTGCTCAAGCCAGTACTCGATCATCCAGTCGTTGTAGGCCGCCGCCAATGCCGCGGCGTAGTCCGGATCGGGCAGGGTCGGGATCGGGCGCAGCTCCTGGCCCAGCAACACCGCGTACTCGATGTTGTGCGGATCGAGGTGCTGGCGCCGCATCAGGTCGAGGTCGGACCCCGGCGGGCGCCCGTCCTCCGGCCACGAGTCGCTCCGGTACCCGCGGTCACCGCCGTTCGGGTACCCGCCACCCTGCCCGACGCCGAGGCCGAATTGCTTGATCCGCTCCTGGTAGGCCCGCGACAGGTACGGAAAGAGGTCGGTTGGCGACGTCAGTCGCTGGTGCACGTCGCAGTCGATGATCGGCTCGCCGCTGCCCACTGCCATCTCTGCCCCCTTGCCTTACTTACTTACCTATCTAACCCGGTGTGCAGGTTTGTGGGACCAGGTCCACCAAGGCATCTACCATGGGCGGTGACCAACCGCTTTCCCATGGAGGTGCCCCGTGGACCTGGAGACCTTCATTGTAGCGACC
>JBOGUE010000582.1:0-3849 GCA_050695955.1 Thermomicrobiales bacterium
ACATCGTGCCGCCGGTGGCGGGCCGCGCCAGGCGCAACTCCGGCGTTCCCGCCCAGGTGAGCGTGTCGAGCTCGATCGTGCCGTCGGTCGGCCGCTGAGAACGAATCTCGATGCCGACCCGCGCGACCGGCTGGCCGTCCTGACCGGGGATGCGCCATGCGATCTCCCAATCCTGACCCGGATGCAGGATCGTGGTTGGTCCGGTCGTGACGGCGACCTGGTCCTGCCCGTCGTAGGCGCCGAGGAAGAGCGAACAACGCACGGGATCGGCATTGGAACCGGACGCGCGTAGGCACGCGGTCACGACCTGGCCCGGGTAGAGGGTGGGCGAGGCCAGCAGCCCATAGCGGGGCATCTCGATGGCCTCGGGCGGGATGAAGGTGTCGACATAGGCGCGGGCCGCGCCGCCGGGCGCGAGGTGAGCATAGTACAGCGCCAGGACCCGGCGTTCACCGTTGCCGTCGCGACAGCGATTCTGGAGCGAGAGCGCGCCGCCGGCGAGGGCGGTTTCGTCGACCCGCCAGCCCTGCACGGAGCCGGGGAGCGAGAAGTGGTAGCGGGCGTTGTGCTTGGGCGTCAGCGGCGTCTGATCGACCAGCGCGCGGCCGATGTTGACGATCCGAATCGCCTCAGAGGCGGCGTCGGTGATGGCTCGCCCACCGTCCGCGGTGGAGAGGTAGAGGCGATCGGCGACCGGTCCCCGCCAGTCGGGACCCCGGTCGATGCCGGCCAGGCCGTTTTTGATCCCCAGCAGGCAGCCGAGGTTGCCGGAGTTGCAGTCTGTATCCCACCCCGAGGTGTTAGCGATCATCAGCGAACGCTGGAAGTCGTCTTGGCCGTAGAGCAGACCGAGCAGGATCAGCGCGTGGTTCGGCACGACGTGGCAGTTGCCGCGATATGTATCGTAGCCGTAGTGGTCGCCGATGAACCGCCGCGTCTCCCGCCAATCGTTGGTTCGGGCGCGCCACTCGCGCAGATCGCTCACCAGGCGGACGATCGTACAGTCGCGCGGGGTGAACGACAGGCCGCAATCGAGGAGGCGGTCAATGTCGCACTCGACGTAGGCTTGGGACTCCATGGCGGCCAGAAGCTGGGCGGCGTAAACGGCTTCGCCCTCGTGGCTGACGCTGGCCGCGCGCCGGGCCAGGTCGGCGGCGCGCGCTGGATCGGCCGGGGCGACCATCGCCCAGCCGTCGATGAAGATCTGCGCCCCGATCTGCTCGGCCAGCACCTGACCGTTCAACTCGCTCGACCCGCTGCGCGGCGCCGGCACACCGCTCTTGAGGCGGAGGTAGGCGGTATGCTCGGCCGAGTTGCCCAGGCCGCCCCACCAGAGTACCGTGCGCCCTTCGATGATGTAGTTTAACCACGTCTGGCCGATCTGCTCGGCGGTGATGCCCGCATCGTTGCCGTAGTCCGGCAGGGCGCGCAGGAAGGTGAATGTGCCGGAGAGATCGTCGTCGGTCACGACCAGCGGGAGGTTGAAGCGTTCGTGTAGGTAGTACCAGACCTCGCCCAGCTCGGCTTCAATCCGCTCGTGCAGCCAAAACTCGAAGGGCCGCCCCAAATAGACGCCGATCATCTTGCCCAAGACACCGGCATACGTGCGCGCGAGATAATCCGTTGGGAGTGACAAGGGACGTGCTCCTTCCTTCAGGCAGAACCTCGAATGACCAACTCGAATGGAATCTCCTCACCGCGGCCGCCCGCCGGCGCCTCGCCTCGCAGGCGCTCCAGCAGCATCTCGGCGGCTCGCCGGCCCAAACGGTCGGGAAACTGGGCGACGGTGGTCAGCGGCGGACTGGTCAACCGCGCGACCGGGATATCATCGAAGCCGACGACCGCGACGTCGTCGGGCACTCGCCGACCGGCTTCAGCCAATGCCCGCAGCGCGCCCATGGCCATCTCGTCGTTGGCGGCAAAGACGGCCGTCGGCGTCACGGGTTTGGCCAGCAAGGCCTGCATGGCGCCGTAGCCGCCTTCCTCGCGGAAGTCGCCGTACTCCACGAGATCTTCGTCGAAGGCCAGCCCGCCGCCGGCGAGGGCGTCGCGGTAGCCGCGCAGCCGCGCCGCGAAGGGACCGGCCCGGCCGGAGATCATGGCGATCCGGCGGTGCCCGCGCGCGATGAGCAGCGCGACCGCGCTCCGGGCGGCGGCTACGTTATCGACGCAGAGGTTGTCGAGGGGCAGAGGGCCGGGCGGTTTGGGGATCGGCTCCAAGCGCACCACCGGGATCTGCCGCGCCAGGAGTTCGGCCAGCTCGGTCGCGGTGGTGTGGAAGAAGACGCCGATCACGCCGTCGGCGCCGCCTTGCAGCACGGAGCGGAGGCAGCGAGCCTCGTTCTCGAGGCGCCCATCGGTGTTGCGCATCACCAGGTCGTAGTCGTGTGCTTCCGCCACATCCTGAATGCCCCGCGCGAAGCGGGGATAGAAGGGATTCGTAATATCGGGAATGATGCAGACGAGGGTGTGGGTGCGCTGCATCCGCAGATGCCGCGCGGCGCGGTTCGGGACGTAGCCGAGCTGGTCGGCCACGTCGAGGACGCGCTGCCGCGTCGATGCTGGCACGGAGGCGCGGGCATTAGGCGTGAAGACATAGGAGACCAGCGCCTGCGACACACCGGCCTGGCGGGCCACGTCGATTTGGGTGGGGCGTCTGCCGCTCTTGGCCACCGGGTCAGCCTACCTACTGCCGGACCGAGCCGGCGATACCCTCGACGAACCAGCGCTGGAAGAGCAGAAAGACGACGATGATCGGCAGGAGGCTGATCGTGGCCGCCGCGGCCATTCCGCTCCAATCGGTGAAGTACTGGCCGCGGAAGGCGTACATGCCGACGGCCAGCGTCCGCAGGTCCGGATTGGCCAGTGTCAGGACCATCGGCAGCAGAAACGCGTTCCAACTGTGCATAAATTGGAGGATGATGCCGGTCGCCAGGACAGGCCGAGCCAGCGGCAGCATGATCTGGAGGAAGACGCGCAAGAATCCGGCGCCGTCGACCACCGCCGCCTCTTCCAATTCCCGCGGCAATTGCGAGAAGTAGCCGGCGAAGAGGAGGATCATGACGACGTGCGCCCCGCCCGAGAGACCAAGAATCACGCCCCAGAGCGAGCCGCTGAGGCCGAGGGCGTTGATCAGGTCGAAGACCGGGATGATGGTGTAGCCCTCGGGCAGGAAGACCACCGCCACCAGCGCCCCCACGATGACCCGCTTGCCGGGGAAGGGATACCGGCCCAGGACGTAGCCGATCATCGCCGTCGTCGAGACGACGATGGCGACCGATCCGGCCGAGGTGATCACCGAGTTCCAGAAATAGCGGCCGATGCGCGCCACGGTCCAGGCGCGGCGAAAGTTCTCCCAGTGGAACTCTTGTGGCATCAGCCCCAGCCCACTGAAGATCTCGGCGTCGGTCTTGACCGCGGCCGACATCATCCAGAGGAAGGGATAGATCCAGACCAGGCAGACGGCGGTCAAGAGGATGCTGACGATCCAGACGCGCAGTCGCGCGCGACGCGGCAGCCAGCGGCGGCGCGCCTTCGGACGACCTGAGGCGATGATGGCGCCCGCGTTCATGCCTGCCCCCGGTTCGATGTCAGCTCGCGTCGCATGGCGTTGGCGCGCCGGGCGGCGACGATTTGCAACAGGACGAGCGCGAAGACGGTAATGCCAAAGAAGACCCCGGCCGCCGACGCATAGCCGAGACGCGGCGGCGCCGCCGATTGCGACGTGCCGAACGCCGTGCGGAAGATGTAGGTCTCGACGACGTCGCTGGCGAAGAATGGCCCGCCTTCGGTCATCGACTGGACGAGGGCGAAAACGTTCAGCGTGTTGACCGCGGTAATGAGCACGAT
>JBOGUE010000583.1:0-2049 GCA_050695955.1 Thermomicrobiales bacterium
TCTTCAACCGGCGCGGCCGGTTCCGCGCCCTCGTCGCGCGCCAGTTGGGCCTCGACGTGGCCGCGGATGACCGCGATCGGGGTGCGTAGGTCGTGGGAGACGTTCGAGACGAACGTGCGTCGCCCACTTTCAATCACTTCCAAGCGGGAGGCAAGCAAGTTGAAACGCTCCGCCAAGCGTCCGAGTTCGTCGCGCGAGACGATAGCGACCCGATGATCGAGATTCCCCCGCGCGATCTCCTCGGTCGCTTCCTCAATCGCCTCGATCCGGCGTCCGAACCGCCTGGCCAGACGAATACCGGCGATCCCGGAGATGACCGCTCCCACCGCGCCGATCAGCGCCAAATAGACGCCGCCCACGATAGCGATCAACACCGTGCCATAGATGAAGTCCGCAACGGAATTGACTCCGCTGCCGCTGGCAACACCAATGACGAAGACTAAGTAAACGCCGAAGCCGAATATGAAGGTGCTGATGAGAGTGACGATGAGGTGGGAAGCGGTTAACTTCCAGCTCAAGCGTTGCTCGATGCGGTCCCGGAGCAAGCTGATGGGTCCGGACCGCCCAATGCCGGCGTGCCGGTCGTTCACCGCTCAGTCCCGCCGTCGAACTTGTAGCCGACGCCCCAGAGGGTGACGATGCGGTCGCCCGGCGAGCCGGCGCCGCCCAGCTTCTTGCGAATGCGTAGGATGTGGGAGTCGACGGTGCGGTCGAAGCCCGCGAAGTCATCGTCCCAGATTTCGTCGAGCAGAAATTCCCGGCTGAAGACCCGTCCCGGATTGCTTGCCAGCAAACGCAACAGCGCAAACTCCTTGGCGGTCAATTGCACCGTCTTGCCCGCGCTGGTGACACCGTGCGTGGCGACGTTGACCCTGAGCCCAGCGTACTCAATGACCTCATCCTTCAGCTCGTGCCGCGACCGTTCGCCGAGCAGCTCGACGCGGCGGAGCATGGCCCGGACGCGGGCGAGCAGCTCCCGCATCGAAAAGGGCTTCGTGAGGTAATCATCCGCACCAAGCTCGAGACCGAGCACCTTGTCGAGTTCGGTGGAGCGAGCGGTGAGCATCAGGATTGGCGTGATGCGGGACTGCCGGACCCGGCGACACACTTCCAGCCCGTCGAACCCGGGCAGCATCACGTCGAGGACGATCAGATCGGGATCCTCGCGCTCGACGAGGTCGAGCCCACCCGGACCGTCGTGGGCGACGAGGACGCGGTGCCCCTCCTGTTCCAGGTGCTGACGCACCAAGGCGACCAACTCCCGCTCGTCTTCGATGAGGGCGATCCTCGCCATCCTGATCTCCAGCCGCGCCTCAATGCCGGTTGCCGTCGAGAACCATCGTACTCCGTGTCGCCTTGCAGTTTAGGCCGCGCCGCGTACGTCCCGTCGCCGGAAGAGCATCAGTGAGCCGATGAGCGCAATGCTGCCATAGACCGCCAGCGTCAGGACGGTCCGCGGCTGACTGAGATCGCTGTCGACCGCGCCGAACGTGGAGTAGTCGTTGAGGGCAGCGCCGTTGATGGCCATGAGCAGATTCATGATGCGGTCGCCCCACGTGCCCACCCGGTCCAGCAAGACGACGAGGATCCCTTCCGCCATCAACATGCCGAGCGCCGCGCCGATGCCGACCGCTTGCGACCGGCTGAGCACCGCGAAGAAGAACGCCACGAGCATCGGAACCATGAGTAAGAACACGGTGCGGGCGATCATGCCCGCGACATCGCTAAAGAATGCCGCATCGACCGAGCCGCGGAAGATGTCTTGGTCAGTCAGCATCGAGATCGGGATGCCGAGCAGTGATGCCATCGCATCGGTTGCCCTCGTACATGCAGAAGTTGGAGACGCGGCAGGTTTTACAGTCGGCCCACAAGACGCCCGGGACCAAGGCCCCGGGCGCGTCCAAACGACGTCGTATCGACCTGGGAATGGCAGCTCTATGCCGCGCGCTTCGGATCGTGGCGGTGGTCGTCCAGTCTGATCACGCGAGCCGGACCGCCGTTAGTGCGGCGCTCACTCAACAATGGCACGACGGCCATCGCCACGGAGAG
>JBOGUE010000584.1:0-11088 GCA_050695955.1 Thermomicrobiales bacterium
GGTATTGGCTGCTCAGGTTGATTTCGATCCATTTCTCGCCTGGCGGGCAAGACTTCGAGAATTGTTTGCCGGTATCGACCTGAACGTTGACCCGTTCGGCAGTCCCTGCTTCCTCGGTGTAGATCTCTTGGCTCGTCAGCTTGTTCGACGATGCCCCCGGTCCCGACTGGTAGGTGATCGACTGGCCCGGCATGAGCACGCGATTGTTCAAGCTCAACGGCTCGTTGCCATTGCGGTCCCAGGTGGTCGAGAGGCGCCACAGCTGGATGGGACCTTGGCCGGCGTTGCGGATCGTCGTCGTCTCGGGGTTGGCGGCGCAATTGATGCTGAGCGAGAGCCGGGTCGACGGCCGCGCCGGGCAATTGGCCCTGACCGTGCCGGCATCGGTGACGATCTCGACGCCCTCCTGCTGGAAGGCCATGTCCGTGTAGATGTACGACGAGGTGAGAATCGTGCCGTAGGTCGCGCCCGGCCCGGACCGGTAGATGACGGTGCGGCCGCCGCCGAGCGGTCGATTGACCGCGAAGGGCTCCTCCCCGCCTTGGTCGTAGAGGCTGCGGATTGTCTGAATCGTGATTTGCGCCTCGCCCTGGTTGTCGATGCGCGTCCGCTCGGGGTTGTCCCAGCAGTAGAGCGTGACTTTGAGATCGTTGACGTCGGCCGGCGGCGCGGCCGGACAAGTCTTGTTGATCGTGCCGGTGTCGGTTTCGATGACCGCACCGTCCTGATCATAGGCGTCGTCGGTGTAGAGGAACGACGTCGTCAGAACCGTCCCGTAGGTCGCGCCGGGACCGGAGCGGAAGATCAGCGTGCTGCCGCCGTTGATCGTGCGATCAACTGGATACGGCTCTGACGCGCCTTGGTCGAAGAGCGAGCCGATGGAGTCGATCCGGATCGGATCCGCACCGGTATTGTCGATGCGAGTCAGTTCCGGATTGCGGTCGCAATAGAGCGTGACCTGAATATCTTCAACCGCCGCCGCTCCGATCGGTTCGGCGATGGGGCTGGCCGCCGGGTCAGGCGTCTCGTCTTCCGGTTCCTCTGGCGGCTCGGCAACCGGCGTGCCGTCTGTGGGGTCCACTGAGACGTCGCCCTCAGAATCGCTCGGCTCGGGCGTGCCGTCAGACACTTCTTCTCCCGTCGCCCCAGTTTCTTCCTGTGAAGTCTCTTCGGCGAGTTCGTCCGCGGTGGCGGACGGTGTGCCTTCGTTGGCAACGTCTTCTTCGGCGGACACGCTGTGCGGGCTCCCGCTCATGGCAAGCGGCTGAGCCGCCAAGGCGAGCACGATCAACAACAACCAGAATACGCGTCGAGTCTTCACGAATCCCCCTCCCTCGATCCCATTTCCGCTGTCATTATGCACCTGTCCGGACAGCAATTCCGAAGCACATTCGGTCCCTGTCCAGTATCCATTTGGACCCGCGGCGCCCGGCTTCCCAAAGGTTGTCCGGCCCGAGCTCTGGCCCGGTCAGGCGGTGGTTCCGTTGACAGTACAAACGCCGGACCTTGGCCCGGCGTTTCGGTGGCCCCGAGATTCGTCCCACCGTCGTTCCGAACGAGGTGAGGAATCGTCCTGTGATCCCTAAACGGAAACGTCGGGACGATTCCTCGTGAGGACGCCCGCACTCGGAATGACGATAGGTCTCAGACGATCACCTTCTTCTTTTGGGCGACGTAGTCGACCAAGATGTACTCGCCGAGACGGTCAGGCGTCGAGACGAAGACGCGGCCCTTGTTGATCTTCATGAGGTCGTTGACGAACTGGACCATGTAGGGCGAGCGCTCGAGCATGAAGGTATTGATCGTGATGCCGTCGCGCGTGCAGCGGATGACCTCGCGCAGCGTCTCCTGGAAGGTCCGAGGCAGCGGCGGCCATTTGAAGATGACGTCACCGTTCTCGAAGTGGGCGGTCGGCTCGCCGTCGGTAATGATGATGACCTGGCGGTTGCTCCCCTTGCTGCGCCCGAGAATCTGCCGGGCGAGCTGGAAGCCATGCTGCATGTTCGTGCCGTAGTTGTACTCGTTCCAATCGAGCGTTGGCAGGTCGGTCGGTTTGAGCTCCTCCGCCATATATGAGAAGCCGATGATGTGAAGGTCGTCCCGCGGGTACTTGCTGCGGATCAGGGAGTCGAGGGCCAGGGCAACCTTTTTCGCGGCGGTGAAGCAACCGTTGTAGAACATCGACCGGCTCATATCGACCATCAGCACGGTCGAGGAGCGGGTGTTGAACTCCGTGCGGTAGACCTCGAAGTCGTGCGGATCGAGCTTGACCGGCGAACCGGCGCCGCCGCGTTGGATCGCGTTCATCACGGTCTTCGGGAGATCGAGCAGAAAGGGGTCACCAAACTCGTAGGGCTTGCTGGTGTCAGTCCGTTCCGCCCCACCGCCGGAGCGGTCGATCTCGTGCTGGCCAAGGCGATCGCGCTTGAGTTGCTGGAAGATGTCGTTGAGGGCCTTCTGACCGATCTTGCGCACGCCCTGCGGCGTCAGCTCGTAACCGCGGCGGGTCTTGCGGATGTAGCCGGCGTCTTCCAGCATTTTGGCGAGCTTGGAGAGTTGTTGCATCTGCTCGTGCTCCTCGTCGCCGAGCAGGTCGCGGACTTTGTCGTCGTCGAGGTTGGCGAGGTCGTTCCAGTTGCGGACATCGCGCAGGTCCTGTTCCAGGTTGTCGTACTCCTGCAGGCGATCCATCATCCGCATCGCCTCGGAGAGCGTCAGGGATTCGTCGCCGGAGAAGGTGTAGCTGTTGCGCCAATCCTCCGGGCGCATCATCTGGCCCAGGTTCTGGCTGAGCCGGCCCATCTCTTCTTGCAACCCAGGATCCTGCATGATGGCTTCCATCATGTTCTGGAGTTGTCCGCGCTGGTCCGGCGTCATGCTCTCCATCAATTGCTGCATGGCGGCCATCTGGCGGCGCATGTGCTCGAGCAGGTCGTCGAGGCTCTTCACGTCCGGGCCGAAGAAGTGCCCCCACTTGTGCATGAAGTGCTCGAAGTTGGGGTCTTCGCCGCGCGCTTTTGCCTCCAGCATCTCGTTCAGGTCGCGCATCATCTGGCGCATCTCAGCCATGTCCTCCGGCGACATGTTGCCGAGCGCCTGTTGCATGCCCTGGAACGTCTGCTGCATCACTTGCTGCTGGAGCATCGCCAGTAATTCTTGGAACTGTTGCCGGGCCTCCGGGTCCATGAACTCGTAGTCATTCAGACTCCGAATGGCCCCCGCCGGTTCGGATGGCAACTGGTCGAGTTGGTCCTGCTTCCGGGCCGCGATCTGCTCGAGCATCCGGTGCAGATCCTCGTCGTAGGCGCCCTGCTCCCCGTCTTGCTGGCCTTGGCCAGCTTGGCCAGCTTGGCCGGCCTGATTTGCGTCGCCCTGTTGGTTGGCCTGGTTTTCCTCGCTCCTCGTTCCCGGCTCTTCACTCCCCGCTTCGCCGTCATGCCGGCCCTCGAGGCGTTGTCGACCATCTTCGAGCCGCCGCTCGATGCCGGCGCGCTCGGTCTGGATCACTTGTTCGAGCTTCTCCTTGATGTCGTCGAGGATGGAACCGATGTCGTAGCGGTTGAGTTGTTCCTGGCGGCGTTGTCGCAGCCGGTTCATGAGTTCGCGCAGGCCGGGCACGTTTTCGCCGTCCGGTCGCTGGAAACCCCAACTAAAGAGGCGTTGCAGCGCCAGATCGAGATTGCCGTTGTGCATCAGGTCGTCCGAAATCGCCTGCATGATCTCGTCGGCCGTCAGGCCGCTGATCTCTTGCGTGCCATCCCACCGGGAGTAGCGGGTGCCGAAGCGGAAAGTTGTCATCACGGATCACCTTTCACGGCGTAATGACGATACGCATGACCGGGCCAGATCAAGCCGACGGAGCGTCGTCACAGGTTTGCCGTGGTCCGACCTCGTCCTAGGCTCCGACGAGCTGTGGTGCGTCGACCTCGATTGACATGAGTCGGGGGACAACGCGCTCAACGGGGATCGGCTCGCCTTCAGCCGTCATATCCCGGAGCCACATGCTTACCGCATTTTGTGCCATAGCCAGGGCTTCCTCGATCGTGTCACCCTGAGTAACGCAACCGGGCAATGCAGGAACTTCGACGGAATACCCGCCTGCGTCTGGCTCTGGAACCAAGAGAACGGTATAGGTGTAGCGAGTCATGTTCAGTCCTTTCGCAGAGCCTCGAATTCGTCGAGTGCCAGGCCGGCTTGTTTCAGGATATTGTGAAACGTTCCTGGCTTGATATCCCGGTGGAGCGGAACAATCACCCGGCCGGGTCCATCTGATCGCTTTAGAATGTGGTGGTCTTCGGTGCGAGCGATGTACCAACCGACTTTGTGCAACACTCGAAGCAGCTCCCGCTGCCTAATCACCCGTCGACCCCTGACCGCCTTCCATCAACCCAAGTTCCAGCATCTCACTGGCGACCTGAAGGTCGATCACGTCGCCGCGGTGGATGCGATCGTAGAGTTCGCTCATCCGGCGTTCGATGAGCGGCAGATCGTGCGTTTCGACCCGTTCCAGCGCCGGCTGCGCCGTGGCCACGCCGCGCGACGACAGCCGCACGTATTGGCTAACGATCGTGCGCGCTGGCGATAGGTATTGGTCGAGGAATTCGCGCGCGAGCCGGGACTCTCTCCCCTCTTCGGCGAGGGCCGCGAGGATGTTGTCGGCGGTGGCGCAGATGCGCAGGGTCTGCGCCCGCGCCCCCTGGTTCTCGATGTTGAGCGCTGCGCGCCGGAGCCCGGCGACGCGCCCAATGCCGTCCTCGACCAGGCTCGTCATGTCCGGCGCGGTGGTCCGCTTCTCGGCGGTCCGCGCCGGAGGATTTGGCTGAGGTCCGTGCCTGCTCATTCGCTCCCGGACCTTGCGATCCTCCCACCGCTTGTCGAATGCGATGTCTTCGGTCAACACCGTGACCGCGTGGATGGCGACGCCGACGCCCCAGCCCAACATCGGCCAATAAAACCAGAATCCTTCACCGGAGAGGAGGTCGAGGATGAATAGGAACGCAATGACGGCGACGTAAATGGATGCGTGGACGTAAAAGTCGCGCACTTCCCGGACGTGCTTGCGCGCCGCCTCCTCGCCGGAGTCGCTCGGCGACGACGGATTCCGCGGCGGATCCGCATTGTCTGACGCAAGGGCACGGGAAATCTCGCGCCCCATGTCGCGAAGGTGCCGGACGGAACTCCCGACGACTTCGTGTGATGGGACCACCGCGTGCGCTCCGTGGACGTGGCGATCGGTTCGATCTTCAGGGTCTGCCGGCCGCATCAGATGCCAACTCCTTGTCTGCTGGCCGCCTTATCACCATGCGGCCTACCGGTGGTACCGTGCTGGGCCGCCGGAGGCGTCCTTGTTCAGCTTGCGGTTGAGGTGCAGCCCTTCCAACACGAATTCGACGGCCGAGGCGACAGCCGCCGGGTTGCCGCCGACACCAAGCTTGTCGACCGCCTCGCGCATGCCGTCGAGGTGGCTAAGCTGATGCACATAGTCCATCGCCGGCATGAGCTCCGAGGCCTCGACGCTCAGCCCGTTCTCGAAGGCGAGGATCAGTCGATCGAAGGAGCGGACAGAGAAGTGCCGGTTGAACGTGGTCATCACCGCGGCCTGGATCAGCTTGTCGACAATCTGGTCCTCACGCACCTCGCCCATCGTCTCGAGCTCGATCTTGCCGGAGGTCGAGGAATGCAGCGCTTCAAGGTCGGAGACGCGCGGGGCGGCCTGCCGCTCCCCCAGCCGAATCGAGCGCCGCGTCGCATTCGAGACGAGGTTTTCGTAGTTGGCGACGCTCATCCGCACCGAGACGCCCGAGCGCTGCGATACGTCGTGGGACCGGCGCGCGAGATGGGTCAGGTCGGCGACGATCTCCCGCATGAAGTCGGGGACGGTGACCTGGATGCCCGCCGTCTCGAAGGTCGCCCGCTCTTGTTCCATGATGCCGATCTCGAGGTCGATCGTCTCCGGATAGTGCGTGCGGATCTGAGAGCCGTAGCGGTCCTTCAGTGGGGTGATGATCCGGCCCCGATTCGTGTAATCCTCGGGGTTGGCCGACGCGACGACGAAGACGTCGAGCGGCAGGCGAATCTTGTAGCCACGAATCTGGACGTCCCGCTCCTCCATGATATTGAGCAGGCCGACTTGAATCCGCTCGGCCAGGTCCGGCAACTCGTTGAGTGTGAAGATGCCGCGATTTGTCCGAGGGATGAGGCCGTAGGAAATGGTCAATTCGTCGGAGAGGTAGCGGCCCTCCGCGACCTTGATCGGGTCGACCTCGCCGATCAGGTCGGCGATCGTCGTGTCCGGGGTGGCCAATTTCTCGCCGTAGCGCCGGTCGCGGCCCACCCACTCGATTGGCGTCGCGTCGCCCTGCTCGGCGACGAGCTCGCGGGCGACCCGGGAGACCGGGCTAAATGGGTCATCGTTGATCTCGGATCCGGCGACGATCGGAATGGCGTCGTCGAGCAGGTTGACGAGCGAGCGGGCGAGGCGGGTCTTCGCCTGGCCGCGCTCCCCAAGGAAGATGATGTCTTGACCAGAGAGGATCGCGTTCTCGATCGCTGGGATGACCGTCTGATCGTAGCCGATCACGCCAGGGAAGAGCTCCTCGCCCTTCCGGATCTTGGCGACGAGGTTGTCACGCATCTCCTCGCGTACGCTCTTGGTCTGATGGCCCGACGCGCGAAGCTCGCCGAGGCTTCGCGGGCGGTCCTGAGGTTTCGTGGAACGGGTATCTCGGGATTCGGTCGAAGTCATGCAGGAAATCCTCGATCCGGCGAGGGGCGCCGGGCTGGCAGGGGACGATAGAAGTCAACCGCGGCCCCGTGGATGCGGGTGCGACACTCTCATCCTACACACGCGGGCGGCCGGGCGACAAGGCGGCGCCTGTTCAGATTCAGGCCCTGGAAGTGTTCAGGAGGAAATCGGACTGGCGATGAGACCTGACGCTTCCCGCTTGACCAGTGGCTGAAGCTGGGCGGGATTACCACCGAGGCTGGCATACAGCGCTCGCGCTACGTCGTACGAAATCGTGAGCTCGCCGGCGTGCTCGTCCCATGTGACGAGCTTCAACGGTTCGATCCGATCACGCGCTGCCGGCGTCGAAAGCGTCATAACTGACCGCACGACACGGCGGACATTGCCGGCGTCTGACCACGCGTCGAGGAGTACCAGGATGTCGACTGACTGAATTTCCTCGACCCGCACGTGAAGCGGATAACTGACCAAGCTGTGGACGAAGTCCTCGACGGAACTCGCGTGCACCGTTGCCGCGAGTTGGTATCCGCGCCGCGCCGCGTCGAAGACACGACGGACGGCCGGACCCCAAAGGTAGAAGGGCAGATGCCCGCTGATCTCGTTGACGAGGAGGGCTGTTGTGTCCGGGTCCGTCGTCTCAAGGAAGTCGAACGGCTCGTAGCAGCCGCGGATATAGACGCGCCCTGACCCCGGCGGCAGATAATCCAGGATGGCTGTCAAGAGCGTTGTCTTGCCGGCGCCGCTCGAATCCGCGGCGACCACGATCGACGCCCGCTTCGCTACCAACGTGGCGAGCAGCGCGGCGACCTCGGCTGTCAAGACCCCCTGTCCCACCAACTCGGGCAGGGATCGATGCAACGGGGTGTCCCAGATCGGACCCCACCACCCAAATGGCTCTTCGAACGACCTTCCTCGGTGCATGCCGCGGCTCCTGGGCCAACCGATGCGCCGCGACATGATACGGTGTCGTTCGGCAACTGGCCGTGGTGGATCTTGTCGGCGGTGGATGATGAATAGTTGGCAGCGCGCACTGACGCCCGAAGAGGACGCGATCCCTGTTCCCGACGATGAGGATGAGGCGATCGACGACATGCTGCCCGCCGACCTTTGGTACGAGCGCGATTTAGGTCGCGGAGCGTATCGCGCGGTTGCGAATAAAGGTGAGGGATACGAGCGCCATGACCAGCACGGCGCCGCCGCCGACGGCGGCACGCACCCCGGTCGCATCGGCCACCGTCCCCGAGATCAATGCGCCCGCCGAAGGCACGCCAATCACGGTCAGCGAATAAAAGCTCAGCAGGCGGCCACGCAGCTCAGCCGGCGCGTGCAACTGAATCAAGGTTGCGATTAAGGCACTGGCGACGGTGCTGAACAAGCCGACGAGGACGAGCAGCGGCAAGGCCACGACGTAGATCCCAGACAGCGCGATTCCGAGGAGAGCGACCGCGAAAATCATCGCGGCCCGCCAGATCCAGCGCCCCCGCCGCTCGAGATCTCCAATTGCCGCCAATCCGATCGCGCCGCAAAGCGTGCCGAGGCCGGGCGCGGCGACAAGAACGCCGAAGCCCAACGATCCGACGTCGAAGACGTCGCGCGCGAAGACCGCCAAAAGTGGGCCAAAGGATCGACCAAAGACCCCGGTGATGATCGACACGGTGAGCAGGCCGAGCAAGAGTGGCGACCGGCGAACGTAGTCGATGCCGTGACCGATGGATCGCACGACGCCGTCGGGCGAAGATCGCCGCTGCCCGATCAGCGGCACGCCTCGCAACTGGAGAAGTGCCCAAAACACGGCGACGTACGTCGCCGTGTTGATGGCAAAGACGCCACCAACACCGACAAACGGGATAAGCCCGCCGGCCAGCGCGGGTCCGATCAACGCGGCGCCGGTGAACGCCGCCGAGTTGAGGGAGATCGCCGACGTGAGCTGCCGCGGTGTCACGAGGTCTGGCACAAGGGCATTGCGGCACGGCGCGTCGAATGCCAGCACGACGCCGTTGAAAAACGAGAAGACCATCAACATCCAGATCTCGATGCGATCGGTCAGGGTGATGACGGCCAACAGGCTGGTCAAAACGACGTACAGGCATTGCACGACGAAGAGCAACCGCAGGCGTGACACACGATCCGCAACGGCTCCGCCGAGCGGTGGCAGCACCAGCATCGGGACGGCAAAGGCGGCGGCAATCATGCCAAGAGCTTTGGCCGCGCCGTCCGGGTCGAGGTCAGTCACCAACCACCCTTGGGCGGTCGAGTTCATCCATGTCCCGGAGTTGGAGACGAAGAGCCCGATCCAAAGAAGGCGGAAATAGCGCGAATGGAGGGCAGCAAAACCTCGCGGTTTGTCCGCGGCTGGCGCCGGTTGGGGTCGTTCCGTGGTGGTGGAGTCGGGCGCCGCGGTCGACCCGGCCGCGGGGGCGGGCGGTCGACCGGCATTCATAGACCGCGATGGTACCACGCCGGCTTCCGAACGCCGCACGCCGTGCTACGGTGGTCCATCGACGGCGAGGGTGGCGATATGCGGCAGGTCGCGGAACTGGCTGCGCAGATGGAGTCCGAAGCCAATCAGGAGTTCGTTTGGAGCCTCGAAGCCGGCGTAGACATGCGGCAAGTCGACCAGCCGCGCCTCACGCCGATCGAGCAACGTACAAACCTCGATCCGCGCGACGCCGCGACGGCGCAGCCAACCGCAGAGATACGACAGGCTCAAGCCGGTGCTGACGATGTCGGTGAAAAGCACGACATGGCGACCCGCGAGCGGCGCCCGCGGCCCCCGGCTGACGCGGACGCGGTGCCGTCCACCAGTACTGAACCGGCTGAGTCGGATCGCCTCCCGTTCCAACGGAACCCCGCGCGCGCCGATCTCGCGAACCATTGTGTCCGCGAAGCGACGTGCGCCTGCTCCGATGGTGAGAGCGAGCGGCTCGTTCGCCGCGGACGCAATCACCGGCGCCAGTTCGTCTGCCAGCTCGGCAACGCGCGTCCGGATCTGCTCCTCCCCAAAGAGAACCCGCCCGATATGGCATGTCGAGCGAGGGCCCTTGTCCGCATGATATGAGTCGAGCAGGCGGTGATAGTCGCGGCGGTAGAGCAACTTCACGCGAACCGTCGGGTACAACTCACGCAAACGGCGAAGCTTCCGGTTCTTGCGTGTCACGAGGCGTTGCCGCATCGTGGTTAGCTCGATATAGAGCCGGTGATCGGGAAGATAGAAATCCGGCGTAAACATCTCCGATGGTTGCCCATCGTCCGCCCAGGCCAAGGCAAAGGTCGTCGGCTCATACGCCCATCGAACGCGGTAGTAGGTCAGGATGCTCGCAAAGTCGACCTCGGCGGGGTGGGCGAAATCTGCCTCGCCCCGTGGACGATTCAGACGCCAGGGCAGCGGCAGCGGTGGTTGATGGACGGCGGAACTCGATTCATCGGTTCGCCGCTGGGGATCCTGGTCGTCCGCGGCGGTCTCCATCTGGTCGCCGGCATTCCGGCTTCCCGCGTCAGAATCCACGCGCCGCCACTCCTTTTCGATGTGCGCTTGCGCGCTGGACGCGTCCGGGCACACGCATGCCAGCGGATGGCCGCGCCGAGCCGGTCCATCGCGCGTTTGTCGGCCATGTATGTGCGGGGGTAGCTCCATTCTGGCACACCAGACCGCCGTCGGCAACGGTTGCCGCAAAGGCACCGCGCCTTAGCCCCTACGTAGTGGTACTTAACGCTCTTCGGAGACCGCCGGGAAATACAGTGATCTGACGGATGCTACTAGGGGTAGCTCTGCATATGCTGGAGTTGCGCCGGTCGATCCACGCTCACGGGCCGGACACAATCACCGCATTGGCGGGGAGGGTTCAGTGTCCTACCAACCTATGGTTAGCCGGCACACACGCGAGGGATCGAAACCGCGACAGCGCGTGGTGAATTTGCCAGGCGCGACACCGGTAGCGGCGTCCGTACGTCCAGTGACCCGGCACACGGTTGGGGCATTCTGCGCCGCGCCGGCTCGTCCAACTGATGTCCGCGCTCTACAGCGAATGGTCGGCAACCGGCAGGTCGTTCGCACACTTGCCGGCGTCGCGCCATCCGCGGCTATTCAACGCGGGTGGTTGGACGATGCGCTCGAAACGGCCGGCGACCTCGCTAGCACCGCGGGCGAAGCGGCCAACGACTTCGGCGACAAGGCGAGCGACGCGTGGGATTCTGCCACCAATACCGCCGCGGACGTCGCCAGCGACATTGGCGAAACCGCCGGCAACGCCTGGAGCGCCGTCTCCGACGCGGCCAGCGATTTCGGGGAAGAGGCCGGCGAAGTTGCCAGCGAGGTAGGTGAGGAAGCCGGCGCCGCCTGGGAC
>JBOGUE010000585.1:0-3482 GCA_050695955.1 Thermomicrobiales bacterium
CGGGCGTTCCGGCAGCGCACAGGCGCCGTCTCGGAGATAGACGGCGCCTGCCCGTTTCACGTCGCGCCAGACCGCGGCTCGTAGACGCGACGGGTGGCTTGGCAGGACGTAGATCAAGAGCGCCCACGTCGCTGGCAGTGAGTGCTCAGCGATGTCCGGCGTATTATCGGTCGTTGCCGCGGGTGTACCCATTGCGGATGGAACTTCCTCAGAAGGGTAATCATCGCTCAGAGCTAACATCGAATCGATCGGTTCCAGGTCAATAGCGAGTATAACACCTGTTACATTCTGAGGAGTACAATGTCGGTATGATTGCCACGGACCAGAGTCGGGAACCTCCGCCGGACGGAGCCGAGTCAGTCGAGCGCCCGGGCGGACGGGGAGGGCACATCCCTTCTCGACGCTGGCGTCTCCTGCCGGCCGGAGCGACCGGTGACGCGGCGACGTTGTTGGAAGCGCGGGCAATTCGCGCCTTCGCCGACGGGTTCGTCAGCGTCTTGCTGCCGCTGCACCTGACGACGCTCGGGCTAGGCAACGCCCAAATCGGTCTCGTCGTCACCGCCACGCTCGTCGGTTCGGCGGCGTTGACACTCTTCTTGGGGTTGGTGGCGTTTCGGTATGGGCGGCGGGCGCTGCTGCTGCGCGCTTCACTGCTGATGGTGGCTACGGGGCTGGGATTTGCGTTCCTCGACGGGTTTTGGCCGCTTCTTGCCGTCGCGCTCGTCGGTACGATCAACCCGACCGCGAACGACGTGAGCGTTTTTCTCCCCACCGAGCAGGCGCTGTTGTCGCAGACCGTCACCGCCTCGGCGCGGACGGCGCTCTTTGCTCGATACAGCCTGGTCGGCGCGCTGAGTGCCGCGTTCGGGTCGCTGGCCGCCGCGCTGCCGGAGGTGGTGGCCGGCCGCGCGGCGGTGTCGCTCGACCGCGCGCTCGACGGGATGTTCGTGCTGTATGCGCTGATCGGGCTGGCGACGATGACGCGGTATGTACGGCTCTCGCCGGCGATCGAGTCCGTTAGGGGGAGCGCGATGCGGCCGCTGGGGGAGTCGCGCGGCATTGTCTACCGGTTGGCGGCGGTTTTCAGCATCGACTCGTTCGCGGGGGGCTTCATCGTCCAATCGCTGATCGCCCTCTGGCTCTTCGAGCGGTTCGACCTCTCGGTGTCGACAGCGGGAGCGATCTTTTTCTGGAGCAATCTGCTCGCCGCGCTCTCGCAGCTCGCGGCGCCGTGGCTGGCGGCTCGCATCGGGTTGATCAACACGATGGTCTTCACGCATCTGCCGGCGAACGTGCTGGTGATGCTGACGCCGTTCATGCCGTCGCCGTGGTTGGCGGTGGCGCTGCTGCTGGCGCGGAGCGCGCTATCGCAGATGGACATCCCGGCGCGGCAGTCGTACGTGATGGCCGTCGTCTCGCCCGAGGAGCGCCCCGCGGCGGCGAGCGTGACGAACGTGCCGCGCAGCCTCGCCGCGGCGGGTAGCCCGTTTCTTTCGGGGTATTTGCTGAGCTTGACGACGTTTGGCTGGCCGCTGCTGATCGGCGGGGCGCTGAAGGCGATGTTCCAGAAGGTGCGACCGCCAGAGGAGGGGTCGTAGTTCGGCGTTCGGGGTTCGGGGTTCGGCGTTCGACGCGATTCGTTCCTGCGAACGCCGGACGCTTGCCGGGTTGACGGGGTGAGGGCGAATCGCCAAGTTGGGAGCGCCAGAATCGAATCGGGGCGCGGATCTCCGTTGACAGGAGTCGCGAAAAGCGTGACGTGCTGCCGCCGCTGACGCCGCTGGTCGGCCGGAGGCGGGAGGCCGCGGCCATTTGCGATCTCCCGCGGCGCGACGACGTCCGTCTGCTTACGCTCACCGGACCAGGCGGCGTGGGCAAGACGCGACTGGCGTTGCACGCGGCGGCAGAGATGGCCGACCACTTTGGCGGCGTCCGCGTTGTTGCGCTCGCCGCGATCGATGATCCTGGTCTCGTCCTGCTGACCGTGGCGCAGGCGCTGGGCATGCGCGCGGTCAGCGATGAGCGGTTGGTACTACGACTGGCGGCCCACCTGGCAACGACCTCGACGCTGCTGGTGCTCGACAATTTCGAGCAGGTGGTCGATGCCGCGCCGGCACTTGCCGATCTCCTGGCCGCCTGCCCCCGGCTCACCGTCTCGGTGACGAGCCGGGAACGCCTGCGCGTCAGCGCGGAACGCGTCCTTCTGGTGCCGCCGCTCGGCGTTCCAGACCCCGACGATGCGGACGTCGAGGGGAAGTCGGACGCGGTTGAGCTCTTTCTCGAGCGGGCGCGGGCTGTTGATCCGGCCTTCGCTGTAACCGGCGAGGCGGCCCCCGCGGTGGCCGAGATCTGTCGCCGTCTGGACGGTCTCCCGCTCGCTATCGAGCTGGCGGCGGCGCGAATTAGTCACCTCCCGCCCCGAGCCCTCCTGGCGCGACTCGAGCGGCGACTGCCGCTGCTGACCGGCGGTCCGCGCGATGCCCCGTCCCGGCAGCGCACCATGCGCGACGCCATCGCCTGGTCGTACGACCTCCTCACCATCAACGAGCAGGCCCTCTTCCGTCGCCTCGCCGTCTTCGCCGGCGGCTTCACCCTCGACGCCGCCGAAGCCGTCGTGGCGGAAGAGCCTGCCCCGATCGGAGAGAGGGGCGGAAGGCGGAAGAGCCGGCGTCCCGTTCCGCCTTCCGCCTTCGTGCTCGACGGCCTCGGCTCGCTCGTGGACAACAGCCTCCTGCACCAGATCGAGCAGGCGGACGGCGAACCGCGCTATGGGATGTTGGAGACGATTCTGGAGTTCGCCGTGGAGCAATTGGCGGCGAGTGGCGACGAGGCGGAGGTGCGCCGGCGGCATGCGGCCTACTTCCTGGATCTATCCACGGCGGCGCGGGAGCGCTTCGTCGGAAACGTGGTGGACTTCTCCGGCGACCTCAGCCGGGCCGTCGACCTGATGGAGGAGGCGCTGGCACTGCTCCGCGAGCTTGGTGAGCCAGTCTGGGAGGGTATCACCCTGCGCCAGCTAGGCTTAGCTGCCGGCGAACTGGGGAGGCATGACCTCGCTATGACGCGGCACGAGGCGGCACTGGCAGTCTGGCGGCGGCTGGAGCACCCATGGGGCATCCCAGCCGCTCTGCGGGATCTGGCCGACGGAGCGCTGCTGCGGGGTGATGTGGCCACGGCGCTGGCGCGGTACCAAGACGGTCTGACGCACTGGCAATGCCTTGGCGAGAAGTTGCATTTCCCCGGCTGCCTTTGGGGGCTCGCCAGAGTCGCCTTGGCGTTTGAACAGACGGAGCGGGCGACGCGCCTGCTCAGCGCGGGCGATGCGCTCTTCGAAGCCATGGGCTTGGGCTGCGTGCCCTGGCCGGAGTTGCGTCCGACGTACGAGGCTGCCGTTTCGATGGCCCGGTCGGCGATGCGCGACGAGGTGTTCGCCGCCGCGTGGGCCGTGGGGCGGGGGCTGCCGCTCGAGGAGGCGATCGCGG
>JBOGUE010000586.1:0-3677 GCA_050695955.1 Thermomicrobiales bacterium
CGACGATCGGCGATTTCGGCACGAGCAGTGGAACGGCCTGCTTCTGCATGTTCGCGCCCATCAGCGCCCGGTTGGCGTCGTCGTGCTCGAGGAACGGGATTAGCGCCGTACCAACCGACACAACCTGCTTCGGAGACACGTCCATGTAATGCACTTGATCGGCGGGCACGACCGGGAACCGGTGGCCACCGCTCACGCGTACCGTCACCTGTTCGGGCACGACCCGCATCGCGTCGTCTAGTTCGGTATTGGCCTGGGCGATGTTGAATCGCTCTTCGAGGTCCGCGGAGAGGTACTGGATGACGTCAGTCGCGACTGGCCTCACGAACAATTGGCGCACGCCTGCCTTCGTGATCTTCGCCAGGTTCGCATCTGTCACCGTTTCTCCCGCGGCGAGGAGAACCTTGCCGTTTTCCGGGTTCACCGCGTCCATGCGCAGGATCTGGCCGACTGGTGGAATCTCCGGCTTTTCGATCTGGATCATCGACACCACACGGCGGTAGGGGGTTTCGATAAAGCCGTACTTGTTGAGCTTGCCATAGGTCGCAAGCGAACCCATCAGGCCGATGTTCGGGCCTTCCGGCGTCTCGATCGGGCAGATGCGGCCGTAGTGAGACGAATGCACGTCGCGCACGTCGAAGCCGGCCCGATCGCGGCTCAGTCCGCCAGGACCGAGCGCCGAGAGTCGGCGCTTGTGCGTCAGCTCTGCTAGTGGATTGGTCTGATCCATGAACTGCGAGAGCTGACTGCCGCCGAAAAACTCTCGAACCGCGGCCATGACAGGCCGGGTCGTGCTAATCAAGCCTTGCGGCGTGATCGTCTCCGGGTCCTGAATCGTCATCCGTTCGCGGATGCCGCGCTCTAGCCGCTGGAATCCGGTGCGGACGTGCATCTGGATCAACTCGCCCACCGCGCGGATACGCCGGTTGCCGAGATGATCGATGTCATCTGGTTCGCCCAGCTCGTTGTTCAACCGGATCATCTCGCGGATGATCTCGACGAGATCCTCCGTGGTCAGGATGCGGCTCGTGATCTCGTTTGCCGTTTCCTTCCGCTCGGGATGCAACCGGTTGTTGAGCTTGTATCTGCCCACGCGCGCGAGATCGTAGCGCCGCTCATTGAAGAAGAGGTTCTCCAAGAGAGAATTCGCATTGTCGCGGGTCGGCGGATCGCCAGGTCGCAGGCGGCGGTAGAGTTCGATGAGCGCCTCTTCCCGAGACTTGGTCGGTTCCTTGTCAAGCGTCGTCGCGATATAGCGGCGATCCGGATTCGTGTCGACGTCGGCAAAGGCTGCGTGCAGCTTCTCATCACTCTCGAGGCCGATCGCCCGGAGGAGAATCGTGACCGGCATTTTGCGCTTGCGGTCGACCTTGACGGACAGCACGTCGCGGTTCGACGTCTCAAATTCGAGCCAAGCGCCGCGATTCGGAATCAGCTTTGCCGTCGAGAGCAATTTGCCGGTCCCAGGATCCGGGTCCCGTTCGAAGTAGACGCCGGGCGAACGCACGAGCTGCGACACTACGACGCGTTCGGCGCCGTTGATGATGAAGGTGCCATCCGAGGTCATCGTCGGAAAGTCACCGAGGAAGATGCCATCGTCGCCAGTCTCTTTGATTTCCCCGGTTTCGCTGATGTGCAATCGCGCCTTCACCCGCAGGGGCGCGGCGTAGGTGATGTCGCGTTCGCGGCAATACTGCTCCGCGATGCGAGCATCCTTCCTCGCGGCATCGTGCAGGTCCTTTGGGAGGCGATTCCAGGGATCCTCAAACTTCGGCTCGAAGATCGACAGCTCCATCTTCTTGTGATGGTCGGTAATGGGAGAGATCTCTTCGAGCAACTCCTTCAAGCCCTCGCGCCGAAACCAGTCAAACGACTCCAACTGGACTTGGACGAGATTCGGCATCTCCAGAACGGTGGGGATTCGCGAGAAGGTCCGGCGATCAATTCCCTGATTCGAAAGCACCTGCCGCGGTCCTGAGACGACCTCCGTGCTCTTCTTCGCCCTCGTGTCGACCATATAGCGTTCCTCCGTCCCACAGGTGCTGGCGTGGGCGCCAGATCAACGGTTCGGACCCGACCCATCTCGCAACGGGTCCTTCAGTCGGAAGGACCAGCGCGACATTCGAGCGGGAAGTCAATGCGGGCTGGCAATGTGAAGCGCACTTGCGGTACACAGCACAGGTCCAAACCGAAGCCAATCTGAGGCGCTGGCTTCTGGCAGGTCTGGTTCTATCGTGCTGATGGAATCCAAACAACGCCAAAGCGGGAGGGCAAAAGCTTCCCCTCCCGAATTCTGACTCGTCGCTGGGCTTGTCTTCGCACGCGCCGTCCGTTTGGTCCTGACCCGCGGCTGACGGGCGCGCCACCCGTCGCGACCGCGAACGGGTAGGATACCCTACGCTCACGTCGATGTCAAGACAAATCAAAATCAAAAACCAGTACTTGCCCGACGGTTTTGCCGGAAGGACTCGGCAGCGGCATATGACGCCATCTATCAATTCGTCGTGGGAGTGGCGATCACAATAGGGCAAACGCTCGCGAGTAGTTCCGCCTCAGTTGGCGCTCCGGCGTAACCACCTGGGACTCGCACACTCATACCCCCAGCGAAATTACCGAATCGCAAACAGTCGTCGATCGATCGATTGTGGATGAGGCCGTACAAAAAGCCGGCGTTGAAGCAATCTCCGGCGCCGGTCGCGTCTACGACTTCGACGGGCTCGGTCGGTGCGTGATACTCGCGCCCTTCTACAACCGCGGACGCCCCCGAGGCCCCGCGCTTAACGACGACAAAGGGCACGATCTCCCCCAGACAACGCCCGGCCTCGACCGGATCGGTCACGCCCGCGATGGCGCATGCCTCCGGTTCGTTTGCAAAGACGATGTCCGCCAGCGGCATTAATGTCCGGATTTGGCGGGAGGTTAGCCACGGCTCGTCCCAACCACAATCGACAATCACCCGCATTTCCCGGTCGCGGGCGAGATGCGCAAACGCCGCGAGGTCGGGATTCAAGCATGCTTGAAGGTATAAGGCAGATTCTCTGCGCAGCACGTTCAGTACGTGCGCGGCGCAGTGCGTTCCCACCTCGGGGTCAACATATTCGTGGGTCAAGAATCCTCGATCTTCTTCGTGACTCACACAGATACTGAGCGCGGGCAGCGGATGGTCCAAGACCTGCATGAGCTCGGTTCCGACCCCTTCCGCTCCCATTGCGGCGAATGCCTGCCGGCTCCACACGTCGTTGCCGACGCTGCCGACCATGCCCACTCGCACGCCCAGGCGATGAAGCGCTGCCACGACGTTGAATGTGCCGCCCGCCGATGTGGTGAGCTCGTTGGCAAAGACCTCCCGCCCAACGGCAGGCCATGACGGCACCCCGGTAAAGATGAGGTCGAACGATGGCCGCCCGACCACCAGAACGTCATAGTTCACGGCTGTGCTTCCTGAAAAACGTCGTGCCCATTCATCAAGTGACGTGAATCATCGGCGGAATCGTTCCTCAGATGGTAGGGATCAACCTGCCATATGTGCAAGGCCCGATAGTCAGTGTCAAGATCGACTGCGACGTTCAACTCGTCGACTTCGGTCACCTTGCACGCCTGAATCGTACCTGTGCTACACTCGCGCCGTTGAGAAAGCGGTCGATCCCCGATAGCTCAACGGTAGAGCGACCGGCTGT
>JBOGUE010000587.1:0-9811 GCA_050695955.1 Thermomicrobiales bacterium
CTTGACCGCGTTGATGACCGGCGCGGCGGTTGCCGTCGCCGGGATCGTGGGCTTCGTCGGCCTCGTAGTACCGCACCTGATTCGCCTTCTGGCGGGGCCGGACCATCGCGTGCTCCTGCCCGCAAGCGCCCTGGCCGGGGCGACGCTCCTGTTGTTTGCCGATTTGGCGGCGCGAACCGTCGTTTCGCCCGCGGAGCTGCCGATCGGTGTGGTCACCGCGCTCGTAGGCGCGCCGTGCTTTCTGTTGCTGTTGCTCCGGACGCGCCGGGTTCAAGGAGGCTGGGGATGACATTAAAGCCGCGCCTCACCGGCCGCGGCGTGACGGTCGAGATCGGCGGTAAGCGCCTGATCGACGATGTCACCCTGGCAGTCATGCCGGGTGAGGTGATCGCGCTCGTCGGGCCGAACGGGGCCGGCAAGACGACGTTGCTCCGAGCGCTGGCCGGTGACCTCTTGCCGAGCGCGGGCACGGTCGAAATCGAGGGCCGGCCGCTCACGTCGTATGCCGTCCGCGATCTGGCGTTGCTGCGGTCAGTCTTGCCGCAGCAGACAGTGCTGCAATTCGCGTTCACGGTTCGCGAGATCGTCGAGATGGGGCGCAGTCCGCATCGCAACCGCAACCGCAACCGCAACCGCAATCGCAACGACTCAAACGATGAGCCGGTCGTTGACGCGAGCCTGGCGCGGACGGAGACGAGTCACTTGGCCGAACGCGCCTATCCGACGCTTTCGGGTGGGGAGCAGGGACGCGTCACCCTGGCGCGGGTGCTGGCGCAAGAATGCCCGCTTCTGCTCCTCGACGAGCCGACGGCATCGCTCGACATCCGGCATCAACAAATGGTGATGGAGGTCGCGCGGGACCTCGCCGCGGCGGGCGCCTCGATTGTGGCAGTCCTGCACGACCTCAACCTGGCCGCGAGCTACGCCGACCGGCTGGCCATAATGAATCGAGGCCGCTTGGTGGCGTACGACACGCCATGGGCGACGATGACCGAGGAATTGCTCTCGGAGGTCTTCGCCTGCCCCATCGTGGTGGGGCGTCATCCCGTGCGCGATTGTCCGCTGGTGATGCCGCTGCCGACCGTGTCGGCTGGGGGCATCACCAGCCGGGAAGGTGCGCTCTTGGACCATGTTGTTGCTGACGACCGTCAGCCGCGGTCGGATTCACGAGAGGAATCTCATGATTGACCTCGCATTCCACGACATGCTCTGGTGTCCGTGGAGCGGACACCCCGTGCTGGTGCTCGAAGCAAAAGAACGTCAGCTCTGTTTCGCGGTATCCGTGTCGGCGGACGACGCGCAAGCCCTGGCGGTTGTGCCGCACGGCAATGGAGCGGCTCGCGTCCGCGGACTGTCGATGTTGGCTGAGGCGGCTACCCAGCTCGGCGCCCGCATTGCCGGCGTCACACTCGCCTTCGGACCGGGCGGCGTGTTGTGCGCGGAAATTTCGCTTGCGGCCGGGACCGAACGCTTTGCGCTGTCGTCGCACTTTTCCGACGGGCTGATTTTGGCGCGGCATGCTTCGGCGCCATTAGGCATGACCGACGCCACGTTTGCCCAGATCGACGCGGCGGCAGTCATGCCAATCTCGTCGTTCTCCCAACGCCGGCGAGAGGACGAGCCGGCAGGCGGGATCGCGGAGCCATTTCGCGCGGTGATCGAGTCGCTCGACATGAGCGGCTTTTCGCGGCCAGCGAGCTGGGATGGAGAGCAGACGAATGCCGATTGACCGATCGGTCTTGTCCCGAAGGAGTGGGGTAGAGATGGAAGGAGCGTTGTCCATGATCGACCGGACGTGGAATCGCCGGGCATTTATTGGGGGTGTTGCGACAGTGGCAGCCGCGGCGCTTGCTGGACAGCGAGCCGGCGCCGCGCAAGCGGTCGACGGCGAGGCAGATCTGGCGGCGATCAAGGCCTATGTCGTCGATCAAGCCAAACAGATGAAGGAAGGAACCGTCGCGCTACGCCAAACCGCTCAGGCGTACTACGACCTGGCAAACGCGGCCGCGTTTGACTACGCCGCTCTTTGGTCGGAAAGGCAAGGGCAACTGACCGAGATCTTGGCGAACGCGAAGGCGCAATGGCTCACGGCCAGTACGCACTATGAGCTCAACGAGGGGTTGATCGCGGGGGTGCCATCGCTCTCCTATTATGACGTCTGGATCGACGCCGGCCCCAGTGCCGGCGAGGATCCGGCGGGGGCGCTGGATTGGACGCTCGAGTTGCCGGACGGGACCAAGCTCGAAAAGCCAGGCAACTTCTTTCACAACCTGACAGAGCCAGCAATCTGGGGCACGGACGAGGCGTTTGTCGGGTTACGGGTTGACCTCAACGACGACGAAGAAAGCGGCCTGGGAGAATCATTGCCGGAAGCCAATCTCTTCCTCGGCGCGGCACAAGGACTCGACGAAGCGACGGCGGAGATGCAGCAGGCAATCGACCAGTGGCAGCCAACGCTCGAGGACGCCTTCGCCGCGCTTGTCACGATGATCCCCACAATGAGCGAGTATTTCGAACAGTGGAAGAACTCGGCGTACGTCGCTGGCGAAGCATCGACCGAGGCCGCGTTCGTCGCCACCAGCCGCCTGTTCGACGTCAACGGCATTATCCATGGACTTGACCTGACGTATGACGAAATCGGGGTCACGGTCGAGACGGTCGACGCGAGCCTGCACAAACTGATCGAGACAGGTTTCGACGACCTCGTCGGGTTCGTCGAGGACCTCTACGCCCAGGAGCAGGCGGGGACGCGCTTTGCCGCCGAGGAAGCGGAACTCTACGGCAGCGAAGCTCAAGAGCGGGCGACGCGTTTAGTCGGGCGTGTTTCGCAGGCGGTCGCCCTATTGGGGCTCCAAGTCTGATGGGGAACAAGCTTGGGGCACTGGTCATCATGACCGTTGCCCTGACGCTCGTGCGGCCAGTCGCGGAAGCCAGTGCTGAGGGCGTTGAACCGGCGGCAGCCGCGGCCCATATCCAAGATGCCCTCTTCGTGGCGCAGGGGGCGGCGCTGCGTGGCGATCGAGAAGCAGCTCAGGCGGCGGTAGAGGAAGCACGATCCGTAGCGGCGCCGCTCCTCGCCATGGCGGGCGCCGCGGATGCCGGCGCGGCGTCCGTGGCAGAGGTCTTGGCCGAGGCTGCACAGGCCGTCGCGATTGGGAATGACTCGGCGCTGGCTATGGCTCGCGGTCGCGCCTGGACCGCGCTCCTGCGGCTCGCCTACGCCCAAACAATGGAGGCGGTGGCCGCCGACCGGCCGGAGGAAGCCGCGTCGTGGTTGCGGCTGCGCGATTTTCGGGAAGCAACGCGCTTTTCGCGCCCCGCGGCGGACGCCACCCTCGCCGTGCGTGACTTCGCCGCGGGTACGATCCCCCCGGAGCAAGCGGCTCAGATCATCACGGCCGATTTGCTCGACACCTACCAGGCGCAGCTTGACGTTGCGTTGACTGACGCCGACGCGGCAAGCCGCCAAGGGATGACCGCGGGTCAGGCAGAAGCGGTCGGCAAGGCGGCGGGCTACTGGGAGCTGATCGCGCCGGCCTATGAAGAGCAGTTCGGACCGGCGGCGCGGCAGCAGGCGGATGCGCGGATCAAGGCGCTTGTCTCCGCGGTCGACACGGGCGAAACCGAAGCGTTCCTGCAGGCCCGATCGGCGGTCAGCGAGATTGTCCACGGTTTTCGCGCCGCTCCGCTGAGCGAGGCCGAGCAGGCGCGACGCGCCGGCCAGCTTCTGCGCTACCTGTCGTTGATCCCGGTCGAGTACGGGCGCGGCGTCAAAGACGGCCAGGTCGTCCTCGAGATCGAGATCCACGAAGCTCAGTCCTTTACCGAGGGCGCCGTCGCCGCCTTCAACGACTTGCGGCTGCCGCTGCAGGAGCGAGACGAGGCCGCCACAAACGAGGTCGCCGCGACCCTGGCGCGTCTCGACTCCGCGATCCGTGCCGCGGGACGGCATGAGTCGGTTGCCAACCCAGGGGAGATCGAGTCGGCCGCGGATCAGGCAACGGCCAGCTTGAAGTCGCTCTTCCCGGATGAATGGGAGCGCGCGGGAGGCGATGCCGACTTCGACGTGGTCGCCGCGCTCCTGGACCAGATGGAGGCCGCCGTCGCGGCGGGACAGTACCGCCAGGCTGAGTCGGCCCGGCTCGAGGCGTATGCCATTTACGACGTCGGACCGGAGAAGCGGCTGCTTGCCTTCGACCCTGACCGCGCGGCGCACATCGAGCGCCTCTTCTGGCAGGGGGACGGCGATCTCTTGGGACTGTCGGAGGTGATCGCCGATGAGGCGACGAGCGGTACGGTTCGGCAAACCCGCCTCGCGCTCGACAAGGAGCTGGCTTCCGCCCAGCGATTGCTTGGCGCGGGGACGAGTGCCGAAGGCGCGGTGGTGTTCAACGCGGCGGTGATCGTCTTCCGTGAGGGGCTCGAAGCCGTGCTGATCCTGGCATCGCTCATGGCGAGCATGATTGGCGCGAACCGTCGATTCAAGCGTCCGCTGATGTTCGGCGCGTTGGCGGCGTTGCTTGCCTCGGCGGCGCTCTTTGCCCTCGCCCGCGATCTGCTCATGTCACTCAGTGGGTATGGGGAGAAGGTGGAGGCCATTGTCTCCCTGATCGCCATCGGCGTGCTGCTGCTGGTGATGAACTGGTTCTTCCACAAGGTCTATTGGACGCGCTGGATCGCGCGGCATCACACACGCCGGCGCGTACTCATCGGCGGTGCGGCCGGGCAATTGATCGGCCTGGGAGTGCTCGGGTTCACCAGCGTCTTCCGCGAGGGAGCGGAGACGGTCCTTTTCCTCCAGGCATTGGTGTTCGATGCCGGCACGCGCGTTGTCATCGAAGGAACCATGCTCGGCCTCTTGGCAACAGCGGTTGTCGGTGTCCTAGTCTTTGTGCTGCAGACGAAGCTGCCGCACAAGAAGATGTTGACCGTGACCGGCGTCCTGATCGCGGCGGTCCTGGTGACGATGGTCGGCAACACCGTTCACCTCTTCCAGGTCGTTGGCTGGGCGACCATCGACCCTGTCGAGGGGGTGGAGTTTCCGTATTGGCTGGGAGTCTGGTTCGGCGTCTATGCGACGTGGCAGGGAATCATCATACAGGCGGCTGCCGGTCTTTTCGTCGTCGGCAGCTACGTCGTGGCGGAACGGATGCAGCAGCGGTCGCGTCAACGGACGGTCATGGCCGGCACGACCGCTTGACACCGCGTCCATAGCCAGTCTACCGTTAGGCGAATCCTGAGTTGGCAGGTCGGATATGATGGCTCAATCAGAACGGAAGGGAAGGGCACGCATGACGAACGACGACGCACGACGCGCCTTTGGCGCCGACGAGGTCGACGCCATCGAGCGATCGCTGACGCGCCGCCGTCTGGTGGGACTCCTCAGTGGCAGCACGGCCGGGCTGGCGGTTGCGTTGGGACTGGCAGGGTCCGCGCGGGCGCGAACGGTCGATCCCGAAGCTGATCCAACGGCAGAGGCTGATCCGGAGGCTGACCCGGAAGCAGATCCGGAGGCCGATCCGGAAGCGGACGCCGAAGCCTCGCCGCAAGGAACGCCGGTTGGCTCTTCGAGCAACGTCACTGTTTATTCTGGGCGCAACGAAAACCTCGTCGGCGAGATCATTGGGCAGTTCGAGGCGGCAACCGGGATCGACGCCGAGGTGCGCTATGCCGGCACCTCGGAACTAGCGGCGACGATCCTGGACGAAGGCGACAACAGCCCGGCCGACCTCTTTTTCAGCCAGGATGCTGGGGCGCTCGGCGCACTGGCGCAAGAAGGCCGGCTCGCTGAGTTGCCGCAAGAGATTCTGGACCGGGTCGATCCGCGCTTCCGCTCACCCGACGGACTCTGGGTCGGCCTCTCGGGTCGCGCCCGGGTTCTCGTCTACAACACGGAATTGCTGGAAGCCAGCGAGCTTCCCGCCTCGGTCAAGGACCTGACTGACCCGAAATGGAACGGGCTGGTCGGCTGGGCGCCGGAGAACGCCTCGTTCCAGTCATTCATCACCGCCTTCCGCATGATCGAGGGCGAGGACGCCGCCCGTGCGTGGCTGGAGCAAATGGTGGCGAACGCGCCGAACGTCTTCGAAGGCAACGGCCCGATCGTGCGGGCGGTCGCGGCCGGCGAGTTCCCGGTCGGACTGGTCAATCACTACTATCTCTACGAAATCCAGGCCGAGGACAATGTGACCTTGCCGATCGCGAACCACTTTTTTGCGGACGGCGACGTTGGTTCGTTGGTCAACGTCGCGGGCATTGGTATCCTTATGGGCGCGGCGAACGCCGACCAAGCATTGACGCTGGTCGACTACCTGCTCCAGACCGACGCCCAAACCTACTTCGCTGAGCAGACGTTCGAGTATCCGCTGATCGAGGACGTTCCGACGGCGGAGGGCTTGACGCCGCTGACTGAGCTGCAGAGTCCGGACATCGACCTGAGCGATCTAGCCGACCTGGAAGGCACGTTGACGCTGCTGACCGAGGCCGGTGTTTTGTGACGTAGGCGATAGGCGATAGGCGTGAGGCGTGAGGCGTGAGGAGCGACGGTCCCAATCGCGGAGAGGGAAGTCCCTAACGCCTAACGCCTAACGCCTATCGCCTTGGGAGATTGTGGTGCTGACGCTCCGCCCCCGCGCGGCGCGAACCCTTTTCGGGCCCGGCCTGGCCGGAGAACCCGTTGTCGCCCGACCCCGCTTCGGATGGCGGCGGACGCGGGCGCCACTCCCGATCGTCATCCCGGCCGTGCTCGTGGCGGCCGGGATGCTCGTGCCTTTGCTTTATCTCCTCTTTCGCACGTCTCAGGCAGGCACGGACGTTTTCGATTTTGTCTTTCGCGAGCGCACAGCGTTGGTGTTCCGAAACACGACGCTGTTGGCCGGGGCGGTGGGCGCGACGGCGACGGCGATCGCGGTGCCGTTTGCCTGGCTGACGTCGCGATCCGACCTACCGTGCCGCCGGTTCTGGTCGACGGTCGCCGCCCTGCCGCTGGTCGTGCCGTCCTATGTCGGGGCTCTGACGATCGTCGCCGCGCTCGGACCGCGCGGACTTTTGCAAGACGCGCTGTCCGGCCCGCTTGGCGTCGAACGACTGCCGGAGATCTACGGTTTTTTCGGCGCCTGGTTGACGCTCTCGCTCTTCACCTATCCCTACGTTTTCCTCAGCGTGCGAGCGGCGCTGCGTGGACTCGATCCATCGATGGAGGAGGCCGCCCGCTGCCTGGGGCATGGGGCATGGCGAACCTTCTTCATGACGACTCTGCCCCAATTGCGGCCGGCGATCGCGGCCGGCGCCCTGCTTTCGGCGCTCTACACGATCAGCGACTTCGGTGTCGTGACGCTGCTGCGCTACGACGCCTTCACGCGGGCTATCTACGTCCAATACAAGGCGTCATTCGACCGGTCGCTGGCGGCGGCGCTGGCGCTCCTGCTGGTGATCTTTGCCGCGGCCGTACTACTCGTCGAGGCGTGGATTCGGGGTCGGGCGGCGTATTACCGGATCGGTTCCGGCGCGGCTCGGAGGGTACGGCCGGTGCCGCTCGGCCGCTGGCGCTACCCGGCCGTCGCGTTTTGCGCGGTGGTGATCGGGATGGGTCTTGGATTGCCGCTGGCGGTCCTCTTGTACTGGCTCCTGAAGGGGATCTCCGCGGGAGAAGGCACCGAGCATCTCCTCTCAGCCGCGTTCCATTCCGCGACGGTCAGTGGCTGGGCGGCGCTGGCGGCAACGCTGGCCGCGTTGCCCATTGCGATCCTCGCTGTGCGCTACAACGGCTGGTTCGGGCGCTGGTCCGAACGTCTGAGTTACCTCGGCTACGCGCTGCCGGGGATTGTGATCGCCCTCGCATTCGTGTTTCTCGGCGCGAACTACCTGAATCCGATTTACCAGACACTGCCGCTCATGATCATTGCCTACGTCGTGCGCTTCCTGCCACAGGCGATTGGTGGGGTGCGCACCTCGTTGCTCCAGATCAATCCGCGTATGGAGGAAGCGGCGCGGGGGCTTGGACGGTCGTCGCTCGGCGCGGTGCGGACGGTGACAGTGCCGCTCGCGCGGCCGGGCATCGCCGCCGGGGCGGCGCTCGTCTTTCTGACGGTCATGAAGGAACTACCGATCACGCTCCTGCTTAGCCCGACCGAGTACCGGACGCTGGCGACGCTGATCTGGACCGCGACCGGCAGCGGTTCGTTCGGACAAGCGGCGGCGCCCGCGCTGATCCTGGTCGCTATCTCCGCGGTGCCGACCCTACTGCTGGTCGCCCGTGACCGCGGGCCGTCACTCCGCGCCGAGGATTGAGTTCGCTCGTGCAGGTGGTATCTCGGCCAGCCCAAAATGACGCCACCGGCGTGCCGCCGGCGCGGACGCCGGCTCTGCGATGTACCGGCTTGGTCAAGCGGTTCGGCCGGCTGACCGTTGTCGACGGTGTCGATCTGACGGCCGAACGCGGCGAGCTGCTGGCTCTTCTGGGACCGAGCGGATGCGGCAAGACGACGACCTTGCGGCTGATCGCCGGGTTCGAGGACCCGGACGACGGCCGGGTCGAGATCGCCGGACGCCTTGTTGCAACCGCTGAACAGTGCGAGCCGCCGGAGCGCCGCCAGGTCGGGATGGTATTCCAGGATGGGGCGCTCTTCCCTCATCTCTCGGTCGCCAAGAACGTCGCGTTTGGACTGCCACGACGTCAATCCGATCGTGAGGATCGGGTGTCGTCGGCGCTCAGGCTCGTCGGGCTCGATGGATACGAGAAACGGATGCCGTATGAGCTCTCAGGTGGGCAGCAACAGCGCGTGGCATTGGCTCGGGCGCTGGCGCCGGAACCGGAGGTGATCTTGCTCGACGAGCCGTTCTCCAATCTGGACGCCGAGTTGCGAGCCTCGGTCCGGGCGGAAGTACGGCAAATCCTGGCCGATGCGAAGACGACCGCCGTGCTCGTCACCCACGACCAAGAGGAGGCATTGAGCCTTGCCGACCGGGTGGCGGTAATGTGGGAGGGCCGAATCGTGCAGCAGGCGACGCCGGAGGAGTTGTACCACCGGCCGGTCAGTCGCGAGATCGGTGTCTTCGTCGGCGACGCCCAGTTTTTGGCCGGCGAGGGCCGCGGCCGGCGCGTGACCTGTGAGCTCGGTGATCTGCCGACGCACGGCACCGCCAACGGGCCGGTGGACGTCATGGTGCGGCCGGAGGGGTTGCGCCTGGCCCTGCCGACGGAGGGCGTTGAGGCGAACGCAACCGTGCTGGCCAGGTCGTTCTTCGGTCACGATCAGCTGATGCGGCTTCGCCTGGACAGCGGGAGTACACTCAATGCCCGCCTCGGCACCTACGGCGGCATCCGCCCGGGCGACCGCGTGCATGTTGCCGTCCGCGGCGCGGTGCTGACCTACCCCAGGACTGAGGACTGAGGGCAGGGTGGCGAAGGTGACGACGCCGGTTGTGGTGGTGAGCCAAGGGCCGGATGAAACGCGCGAGATTGGCGAGCGCTTAGGGCGCCTGCTGCAACGTGGCGACGTGGTGTTGCTGCATGGGGATTTGGGGTCGGGCAAGACGACGCTGACCCAAGGAATCGCGCGCGGTCTTGGCATCCATGACTACGTGCAGAGCCCGACGTTCACCCTTGTGGCCGAGCACGAAGGTCGGGGGGCGGACGCAGCACCGGTCCGGCTCTACCACCTCGACTTGTACCGGCTGGCGGACGAATTGGAGTTGGAGAGTTTCGGGTTCGACCAGTACCTCGCGCCGGTCGATGGCGTGACCGTCATCGAATGGCCAGAACGCGCGGGCGACTGGCTGCCTGACCGGTACATCCTCGTGCGCCTACAGC
>JBOGUE010000588.1:0-2419 GCA_050695955.1 Thermomicrobiales bacterium
TGGGAACCGATGCGTGTCCTCGCCCTCTACAACCCCGGCGGCTCCGAAGAGGGCTTGAAGGAACTCCCCGACTTCAAGGAACTTGCGCCCGGCGCCACGCCGGGCTGGACACGGGGGTAGCGTCCAAAGGTCAATACATTCTGATACCCTGTCGCCCGGACGGAAGGTTTGGCCCCCTATCCCCTCAACCCCCTTTCCCCCGAGCGCGAGGGAAAGGGGGAGCACGGAAGCCGCACCAGCGCGGCCCGTGCTCCCCTCCCCCGAACCGCGAGGGAGGGGTTGGGGGAGGGGGCCTCCATGCACACGACGCGAGGGGGAGGGTACGGCGACATGGCGCGGCATCCGTGGGTGGCGGAAGCGGAGAACGGTATCCGGTTCGGGGTGCAATTGGTGGTGCCGAACGACCCCGAGGCGCTGCCGCGCTTGCTGGAGACTGGGCGCTGGGTCGAAGGGTTAGGATTTGACGCCATCTTCATCTTCGACCACCCTGTCCTGCACGCCGAGCCGTTCGTTTGTCTCTCCGCCCTCGCCGCCGTCACGGAACGGGTGCGCCTCGGGTCGACGGTGCTCTGCGCCGGCTACCGCCACCCCGCCTACCTCGCGCGCCTGGCGGCGGACCTCGACAACCTCAGCCGCGGCCGATTCATCCTGGGCCTCGGCTCCGGCTGGGTCGCGGACGAGTTCCGCTCCTACGACATCCCCTTCGGCACCGTCCGCCAGCGACAGGACGCGTTCGACGAGACGCTGGCGATCGTCAACGGCGTCTGGGGAGCGGAGCCGTTCAGCTTCGAGGGTCGCCACCTGCGCACCGCCAATACGATGATCGAGCCCCGGCCGCGCCAGCAACCGCGCCCGCCAATCATGATCGGCGGCGGTGGCGAAAAGCGGACATTGCGTCAGGTCGCCCAGCACGCCGACGCCTGCAACGTCTCCGAGCCGCGCCCTGACGATACGCCGGGCGGCTTTGCCTCGCCCGCCGACGCTGTCCGCCACAAGTTCGAGGTCCTGCGCGGCCACTGCGAGGACCTCAACCGCCCCTACGAGGAAATCCTGCGCACCCACTTCACGCTCAACCTGATGATGGCGTCGACGAAAGCGGCGGCCGAGGCGAAGCGCGCCGGCGTCGACCCCTCGCGGTCGACGTCGCCCGGCACCCGCCGCTCCGGCACGGCGGCCACGAAGGCGTTCACCCCGGACGAGGCGGTCGCTTACTACCAGTCGCTGGTCGACGCCGGCGCGCGGTATTTCGTCGTCCAACTCGACGCCGACGACCGTGAGACGATCGAGTTGCTGGCGACCGAGGTCATGCCGCGGATTGCGGATTGAACAATCGCGCCGCCGGTGCGTTGTAGAGGTGTCACACGGGCCGAACGTCGCTGATTCGATGAAGGAATTGCCTTCAGTGCACCGAGCGCTCGCGCACCGCATGTACTACGGCTGGGTCGTCGTCGGGATCACGATCCTCACCCTCCTCATCTCCTCCGGCGTGCGCTCGGCGCCGGGGGTGCTCATCCATCCCCTGGAAGAGGACCTGGGCTGGACGCGGACGCAGCTCTCCTTCGCCGTCTCGATCGGGCTGATCCTGACCGGGTTGGCCGCGCCCCTCGGCGGGGCGCTGATGGACCGGATCGGACCGCGGCGGGTGATGCTCGGCGGGTTGATCCTGATCGTGGGCAGCCTGGCCGGCGGCGCGGCGATGAACGCCCTCTGGCAACTGACCCTCTTCTGGGGCGTGATCAGCGGCGTCGGCACCGGTGTCGTGGCAACCGTCCTCGGGGCGACGGTGGCGACCCGCTGGTTCGTCGCCCGGCGGGGGATGGTTCTTGGGGGGATGAGCGCCGCCGCTTCGGCCGGGCAACTCGTCTTCGTCCCCCTCCTGATGTGGCTGGTCGTCGTCATCGGCTGGCGCAGCGCGACGTTGGTGCTGATGGGCTGTGCCCTGGCGCTCATCCTGCCGGTGCTGGTGTTGATGCGCGATGCACCGGGCGACATCGGGTTGCTCCCCTACGGCGCGGCCGAGATCGTCGAGACCGACGTCGCCCGCATCGACATCCGCGCCACCCTACGCCACGCGACCCGCGTGCCGGAGTTCTGGCTACTCGCCGGCAGCTTCTTCATCTGCGGCGCAACCTCAAACGGCTTAGTTGGCACCCACCTCATCCCGCACGCCATCGACCACGGCATCCCGGAGGTGACCGCCGCCGGCGTGCTGGCGGTGATGGGGGCGATGAACTTCACGGGCACCCTCGCCTCCGGCTGGCTGACCGACCGCTACGACCCGCGGAAACTCCTGGCCTGCTACTACACCTTCCGCGGCGTCTCCCTCTTCCTCGTCCCCTTTGTCACCGACGTGCCTGGGCTGACCGTCTTCGCGGTCCTCTTCGGCCTCGACTACATCGCGACCGTGCCGCCGACCGTC
>JBOGUE010000589.1:0-3583 GCA_050695955.1 Thermomicrobiales bacterium
CCTTCTTCGGCGTGCGCTCGATGCCGCAGGTCAACACGGACGACGCGGGGGCACGGGTGTACCTAGTTGATGCCGCGACCCACTGGCTGAAGCTCGGCGCGGACGGCTTCCGTCTCGACTACGCCAACGGGCCGTCGCACGCCTTTTGGTCGGCGTTTCGGGCCTCGAACCGCGCCGCTAAACCAGATTCCTTCACCGTCGGAGAGATCGTGGAGACGGCCGAGCTACAGCGGTCGTACCTGGGGCGGCTGGATGGCACGCTCGACTTCCTGCTCCTTCAGCAGATGCGCGCCTTCTTCGCCTTTGATGCGACTTCGGCGTCCGCCTTTGATCGCTTTTTGTCTCGCCATCTCGACTACTTCCCGGACGACTTCGTCTTGCTCTCGTTCCTCGACAACCACGACATGAACCGCTTCCTCTGGATTGTCCGAGGCGACGTGCGCCGGTTGAAGCTGGCCGCGCTTTGCCAGTTCACCTTGCCCTATCCGCCAATCATCTACTACGGCACCGAGGTCGGTCTCAGCCAGCGCCACGACCTCGAGTACCCGGACGGCTCCCGCCGCATGGAAGAATCGCGCACGCCGATGCCCTGGGGCGACGACCAAGACCAGGATCTGCTCGACTTCTACCGGGTGTTGATCGCCGTACGGCGACGGCATCCGTCGCTCTGGCGTGGGGAACGAACAGCGCTGGTCGCGGACGAGGATGGGCTGTACGTGGTGCGAATCGAGGATGGCGGGCTGTCGGCCATTGTTGGGCTGAACCGCACGCCTGGAGTGCGTCGCGTTGACCTGGCGGCGGGATTCGATCCCGTGGTCGTGACTGACGATGACGTGCGGCCCGATGCGGGCGGCTTGACGTTGCCTCCGTTCAGCGGCGCGCTGCTTATGGATGAGACGTTGTAGGGGCGGACGCCCCTACAGTCCCATGCCGTCTGTGCCGTGCTACGATGCCGCCCGTTCTGATCAATGGCGTCCATCAAGGAGGAACCGCGCGTGGTTGAATTGGCAGTGATGATCGAGGGACAGGATGGGCTGAACTGGCCGCGCTGGCGGCGGCTGGCGGAGGCGGCCGAGGGTTTGGGGTATGCCGGGCTCTATCGCTCCGACCACTTCGTGATCAGGGACGGCGGCTACCAGGACGCGCTCGAAACCTGGGTGTCGCTTACCTGGCTCGCCAGCCACACCAGCCGCATCGAGTTCGGGCCGATGGTGTCGCCGGTCTCGTTCCGCGATCCCGTCGTTACCGCCTGGCAGGCGATGGCGATCGACGACCTCTCGGGCGGGCGGTTGCGGTTGGGGATGGGCGCGGGGTGGAACGAGCGGGAACATCGGTCGTTCGGCTACGACCTGCTCGATCGCAATCAGCGTTTCGCCCGCTTCCAGGAAGGGCTTGAGGTCGTCCGTCTGCTCATGGGCGCCGACGAGCCGGTCAGCTTCAGCGGCGAGTACTACCACCTCGAGGACGCGCAAATGCTACCGCGTCCGAGTCGCCCCGGCGGTCCCCCGATCGTCATCGGCGGCAAAGGGCCGCGCCGCACCTTGCCGCTGGTCGCTCGCTACGCCGACGAATGGAATGCCACCGGCATGGCCCCCGCCCGACACAAGGAGCTGAACGCGCACCTCGACGATCTGCTGCGGCAAGAGGGGCGGCAGCCGTCCGACGTGCGCCGGACGCGGATGACCCGCGTCATCTTCGGCCGCGATGAGGCCGACCTGCGCCGCAAAACGGAAGGGCTCGACGTGGCCGCGATGCGCGAGCGCGGGAACATCATTGGCACGCCGAACGAGATGGTTGAAGCGCTCGGCCGGGCCGCCGAGGCCGGCGCCGCCCGCGTTATGTGCCAGTGGCTCGACCAGGACGACATCGCCGGTCTCGAAGGGATGGCGGCGAAGGTGATGCCACAGGTGGCGTGATGACCCGATTCCAAACCGATGCTGTGGATGCGAAACGTCGCCGGACCCGTTAACTCGGCGGCCCCAGGAAGATCTCGCGTAGCGCGGACGCATGGGCCTCGATCTCTCGCCGTCGGGCAAGCTGCTGCCCTGCCGCGACGTCTCCGACGCGCCGCGACGTCTGCACCTCCACCGTAATCGTGGTCATCGCCGGCCGGTCGCGCTCTGGACGGTCCGGGTCGCGCACTTCTGTCGCGAACCAGCCGCCCCCAGACACGCCCTCCTCGAGGTTGCGCGGCTGGCGTTCTCCGGCAGGTACGGCCGCGGGGTCCCTTGGGTAGATCGCATCGGGTGAGGACGAGCCGAGCTCATTGCCGGGAACGTTCGCGCCGCCGCGTCGGGCGCGCTCGGCCATCTCCAGCGCCAGGCGCCTGTCGTCATCGAATCCGAGCGCGCGACCTTCGGCATTCGTGCGTGGATCCGCGTAGATGCCGGCATTTTCCAACGTGTGTGTCGCATGGACGCTGGCGATCCGACTCGGACGGAAGCGGTCGATCAGCGTCAGCAGCGCGATGGTCTCCAACTCCATCCGTTGTCCGCGGTCGTCCACCGGATGCGACGGGTCGAATGCCCGGCCAAACCCCGGGTACTGGCGATTCGTCGGGTTGTCGTCATCGGTGTTGCGCCCGACGTTGGCCCTCGTGCCGATCGCGGCAGGTCGAGACTCGGCCAGGGCCGCGTTGTCCGGGAAAAGGCGGGGCACGACGATAACGGTGTAATGGGGGCGAGGGCCGGTGCGCAGCCGCTCGAGGAGCTGCTCGACGACCTGGATGCCGGACAACTCGGAACCGTGGATACCGCTGATGACCAGCGCCCGCTCGTCAGTGCGACCGGGAAAGAAGTAGGCATTGATCGGCCGTCCGCCAGCACTCGTGGCCAGGGCAGCCTGAATGTGGCCCGGTTCATCCGCCCAATGATGTTCCCGTGCGCGGCGTCCGCGCTGCTCGATGAGCGCCGCCGGCCAGAGCGGCTCTGGTCCGTGCTGCTGGATCTGCCGGGCCAGCCAGAGATCGTCGCTGCCGGCCGAAAAGATGCGCGTCAGCACCGCGGTCAGCTCGGCGTCGCCGGGAGCGGGTGCGCCAGCGCGCAGCCGGTCGAAGACGTCGCCCTTGTCGTGGCGTGCACGCCAGATGCGTTCCAGGTCCTGCGATAATGGGCTGCGCTGGATCGTCACCTGCCGCTGGGCCGGCCCCTCGGCCGCCGGTGCCGGCGCATCGGGACCGTGCGGCAAAGGAGCGCCTTGGGCGCGAAAGGCGGCTGCAAAGGCGGCGCGATCTCGTCGGTCGAGGTCGCCTCCTTGCAAAAACCGCATGTAAGCGTAGGCCGGCTGCTCACTCTGGCCGGTATGCACTGATGAGCCGTAATGCTCACGATGCACGCGGCGCGGGATGAGTCCAGCGTCGTAGACGACGTGTCCGATCTCGTGCAATAGCGTGAGCCGGCCCCCGTCCATCATGGCGGAATGCGTGATCTCGATCCGCGAGCCGGCTGGCTCACTGATGTCATCTTCCGGATAGCGCGCGTGATGACGGGTCGTGCTGTCACGAGCGCGCTCGATGTTCGCGCCGCCGCTGAGTCGACGTTGGTTCGGGGCGGGAGCTCCGGTCCAATCCACCAGGACAATGGCC
>JBOGUE010000590.1:0-4498 GCA_050695955.1 Thermomicrobiales bacterium
TCCTCTGCTCGCGGCGACCCATGAGCGGAGTCCCGCTTCGGTTCTATCCTGCATTATAAGAACGAACATGTGTTCGTGTCAACTGGTCTGCTCGACGTAATGCGCTACGCCCGCCTACCGTTCCCGGCGGCGCTCGACGATAATTGGTCGATGAGCCGGCGCGGAAGCGCCAAATCGCTCGAAAGGCACGGTGGTTCCGTGACGATTCGTCACGAAAACGTTCTGCGTAAGCTCGAATATCCGGAGATCCTCGAACGGTTAGCTGGCCGTTGTCGATTTGGCGTGGCCGCGGAGCGAGCACGCGAACTTGGCCCGAGCGGTGATCCGGCACAGGTGCGTTATCTCCTGGGCGTGACCGCCGAAGCGGTCGACTTGGTGACCGACTTTCCGGACGTGTCTATTGGGGGGGCGCGCGATATTCGGACACACGTCGAGCGGGCAGCGAAAGGCGGCAGGCTGATGCCGCCCGAGCTGCTGCAGGTGCTCGACATGGTGACGTCCGCTCGCAACCTGCGGCGGTCGTTTTTTCGATTGCCTGAGGCGGAGAGCCGGTTCCCGTCGCTTACCGAATTCGTCGATCACGTGGCCGACCTGCCGGACATTGAGGCCGATATCAATCGAACGGTTGGACCACGTGGCGACGTTCTGGACACCGCGAGCACTGAGCTGTCGAAGATCAGGCGGGACATCAGGGTGGCCCACTCTCGCCTCATGGACCGGCTCAACGGCATGCTTTCGGGCGGCAGATACGCATCCGCGATCCAAGACTCGATCATCACGACGCGCGACGGACGCTACGTGATTCCGGTCCGCGTGGATGCGCGCGGACAGGTGCCGGGGGTGGTGCACGACACCTCGGCCAGTGGTCAGACGCTGTTTATCGAGCCGATGGAGGTGGTCGAGCTCAACAATAAGTGGCGTGAGCAGCAAATGGCGGAACAGCACGAGATCGAGCGAATCCTGGATGCGCTCTCGGCGCGAATCGGGGCGAAGGCTGAGGAGTTGAGCCTGACCGTCGATGCCGTTGCCGCCGTTGATCTGGCGATGGCGAAGGCTTTGTTGGCGTTCGACATGCGGGCCAGCCGCCCGAAAATGTGGGAAGGGGCAGCGACGGCATCGGAAGGACATCCGACGCATCGTGTCTCGCTCGTTCGTGCCCGTCACCCGTTGCTCGATCCGAAATCGGTCGTGTCGATCGACATCCAACTCGGACAAGAGTTCCGAGTCCTGCTCATCACCGGACCGAACACGGGCGGTAAAACGGTGGCGTTGAAGACGGTCGGACTGTTGACGCTGATGGCCCAATCGGGGCTGTATATACCGGCTGATGACACGTCAATTGTCAGCGTTTTTCCTGCGGTCTTTGTCGACATTGGCGACGAACAGAGCATCGCGCAGAGTCTCTCGACCTTTTCCTCGCACATGCGCAACGTCATCGCAATGCTGAAGCAGGTGACGCCGGACAGTCTCGTCTTGCTCGACGAGCTTGGGGCAGGCACCGACCCGCAAGAGGGATCGGCGCTGGCGCGCGCGATCATCTCGCAGTTGCTTGAGCAGGGACCATTGATGATCGCCACGACTCACTATTCCGAGGTCAAGGCGTACGCCTACGCTACCGCCGGGGTCGAGAACGCCAGCGTCGAGTTCGACGTCAAAACGCTGGCGCCAACCTATCGCCTGATGATCGGCGTGCCCGGCCGCTCGAATGCGTTGGCAATCGCGCGCCGCCTTGGTATGCCACAGGAGATCGTCGACCAGGCATCAGCGCTCGTGAATCCGGACGAGCTCCGCGCGGACGCGCTGCTGCAGGACATTCGGCGGCGGCGGGACGAGGCAGAAGCGGCGCTGGCTCGGGTGCGAGAAAGCGAGAATGAGGTCGCGCACTTGCGCCGTGCGGCCGCTCGCGAATTGCAAGCAGCGGAACAGGAGCGGCAAACGGCGCGACAAGAGGCGTTGGCGGACGCCGAGGCTGAGCTAGGAGAGGTTCGACAGGCGTTGAAGCGGCTCCAGCGAGATCGGGAAGTCGTGGCCGTCACCCGCGATCACGTCGAGCAGCGGCGACAGGAAGCCGAACGCGCGGCGGACGTGGTCAATACTTTCAAACGCGAGCGCATTAAACGCCCGCCGACACGACCCGAGGATCAAGAAATCAAACTGGGCGATCGGGTGCTGGTTTCGTCGCTCGGACAAGAAGGCGAGGTGCTTTCTATCGATGGCGGGCATGCCGAGATCCAACTCGGTTCACTTAAGTTGCGGCAGCCGCTCTCAATCCTCCGTGGCCTCGGTCCTTCGCAATCGGATCAGCAAACTAGGACCGTCATTCGCACCGCGCCGGTCGAACAGGTGCCGATGGAGATCGATATTCGCGGGCAGCGAGCCGTCGAGGTCGAAAGCATGCTCGACCGCTACCTTGACGGAGCATATCGGACGAATTTGTCGATGGTGCGGATCATCCATGGAAAAGGCACGGGCGCGTTACGCCAGACCGTGCGGCAACTCCTCACCGCGAATCCGCTTGTTGCCCGCCACGAGCTAGCGCCGCTAAAGGAAGGCGGAGAAGGGGCGACAGTTGCATACCTGCGAGAGCACTGACGTCCGCCGAGTTCTGCATCGGGTCTAGCTCGCGGCTGAAAACTCCGTGTCGAGAGCGAGTTCGACCGCTTCAAGCACCTCGCCTAGTGCTTGTTGCCAGGGAACGCTGAGCTCTGGGAGGCGGAGGCGAACTGAATTGGGCGTGAATCGGATTGCCTTCCCCAGGCGGCGCGCCAAGCGCGATGTCTCCATTCGTCGTGTATCGACGGGCCGAATGACAATCTCTCGTTCGCGCTCGACCACCGATTCGATCCCCAGTTCGACGCATCGGATGCGGACGGCGATCAGCGCCAACAGGTGTTCGACCTCGTCCGGGATAGGACCGAAGCGATCCTCCAATTCGTGCCGCATGTCATTCAGTTCGCGTACCGTTGTCACTGCCGCCACTCGCCGGTAGGTGGCGAGCCGTAGTTCCATGTCCTCGACATAATCGGACGGAATGAGTGCCGTGAGTGGCAGGTCGAGTGTAACCGCGCTTTCCTCCGCGATCGGTTTGCCTTGCTTGATCTCGTCGACGGCCTGGCTGAGGAGTCGGATATAGAGGTCGTAGCCGATGGCCGCGATGTGGCCACTCTGTTCGGCGCCGAGGATATTGCCGGCGCCTCTGATTTCCATATCGCGCATGGCGATCCGCAGGCCGGCGCCGAGTTCCGTCGCCTCTTGGATTGCTTCCAAGCGCTCACGCGCCTCGGCCGTGAGCAATTTGCCTGGCCGATAGAGAAGGTAGGCGTAGGCGCGGTTCGTGCTGCGACCCACGCGGCCGCGCAACTGGTAGAGCTGCGTGAGGCCCAGGGTGTCGGCGTTGTCGATGACGATGGTGTTGACGTTGGGGATATCGACGCCCGACTCAATGATCGTCGTCGAAATGAGCACGTCGTAGTCGTGGCGAACGAAGGAGAGAATCACTTCTTCGAGCACATCCTCGGCCATTTGACCGTGTCCGACGCCGAACCGTGCCTCGGGCACCAGCAGCCGCAACTTGTGGGCCAGCCGGTCGATGCTCTGCACCCGATTGTGGACGACGTAGATCTGTCCGCCGCGGTCGATCTCCCGCAAGATCACTTCGCGGACCAGGTTGTCGCTGAATCCGGTGACGAAGGTGCGAATCGGGAGTCGAGCCTGCGGCGCGGTGTCGATCACGCTGATGTCGCGGATGCCGGCGAGCGACATGTGTAGCGTACGTGGGATCGGCGTCGCGCTCATTGTCATCACGTCGACCTCGATGCGGAGTTGCTTGAGGAACTCCTTGTGGCGGACGCCGAAGCGCTGTTCTTCGTCGATCACGACGAGGCCGAGGTCCTTGAACTTGACATCGCGTTGGACGAGGCGGTGGGTGCCAATGACGACGTCGACCGCGCCCTCGGCGAGACCGGTGATGACCACGCGCTGTTCCTGGCGGGAGCGGAGTCGGGAAAGCATTTCGACCCGCACCGGGAAAGGCGCGAGCCGCTGAGTAAAGGTGGTGAAGTGCTGGAGGGCGAGAACGGTCGTCGGCACGAGCACCGCCACCTGCTTGCCGGCGTTGGCGGCCTTAAAGGCGGCACGGAGCGCAACTTCGGTTTTGCCGAATCCGACATCGCCGCACACGAGGCGATCCATCGGTTTGGCAGTTTCGAGGTCGGAGCGCACGTCGTCGATGGCGCGCTGTTGGTCAGGTGTCTCGGTGTATGGGAAGGACTCGGCCAACTCGAGATCCCAGTTCGAGTCCGCGGGAAACGGGAATCCCTCGTTTGTCTCGCGGGTCGCGTAGAGTTGAACGAGCTCGAACGCCATCTCTCGCACCGCGCGGCGCACGTTTCGCTTGACTTTCGCCCACTCGCCGGTACCGAGACGGGTGACAACCGGATCGACGCCGCCAGAACCATATCGAGCGACGCGATCGCTTTGGTCTACTGGGACATAGAGC
>JBOGUE010000591.1:0-8084 GCA_050695955.1 Thermomicrobiales bacterium
CGGCGATTCTTCCGCCTTCCGCCTTGCACCTCCGCCGCCTCCCGCCTCGCCGCCCACCGCCTCGGCCGCATCGAGCGAGAAGCCCCCGACGAACACCGCCAGTCGCCGGAAGAGCGCCTGGTCCTCCGCGGAGAGCAGGTCGTACGACCAGGAAATCGCACCGCGCATCGTCCGCAGACGAGCAGGTTGGTCGCGCGGCCCGCCGGTTAGCAACGGCAACTGTTCGTCCAGCCGGTTCAGCAGCGCCGTGGGAGGCAAGAGATTGATCCGCGCCGCCGCCAGCTCGATCGCCAGCGGCAGCCGATCCACCCGTTGGCAGACTTCGGCCACGACCTCTGAATTCTCCTCGGTGACGGCGAACTCGGACTGGACCGCCCGCGCCCGATCCTCAAAGAGCAGGACGGCCTCGTCCTCCGCCAGCGTCGGCACCGGATAGTCGTGTTCGCCGGAGATGTGCAACATCGCCCGGCTCGTCACCAGCATCGTCACGCTCGGGCATGCTGCCAACAATTCGACCAGGAGCGGCGCGGCCTCCACCACCTGTTCGAAGTTGTCCAACACCAGGAGACACTCACGCGAACGCAGCACCGCCTTGAGCCGGCGGATCGGGGAGCTCCCCCGCGCCTCGCGAACGTTCAAGGCCTGAGCAATGCTGGTGGCGACGAGGTCCGGATCGTCAACCGAGGCGAGCGCAACAAAGTAACTCCCCTCGGCGAAATCGCGCGCGAGGGTCGTCGCGACCTGCACCGCCAGCCGCGTCTTGCCGACGCCGCCGGGACCCGTCAGCGTCAGCAGACGGATCTGTTCCTGCCGCAGCAGCGAAGCAACCTCGGCAGATTCGCGTTCCCGCCCAATCAGCGAAGTCAGGGGAGTTGGAAGCCGCGCGGCCGGCTCGTAGACACGCCGGTCCACTCGCGTCTGCATTGCCGGCGGCACAACGGGAAAGCCGGCAGGGGACGCGCCTGACATACCGCCCTCCGCCCTCTATTCGTACGTCGAGCCGACATAACCAGTATGCCGGGAGCCCAATGGAGTGTCAACGCCGCAAGCGCGGAGCCGGTTCCCTCTTGACAATCACGCAATCCGCGTCGAGCGTGTCAACGTACATCACCGACCCGCCATGCCGAGCCCCTACCCCGTCATTCCGATCGCAGAGAGGAATCTCGCCCTCATAACACAAACGAGACGATTCCTCGCCGCGGCTCGGAATAGCGCTGGCCCAATTATGCAAAGGAAAAGCACGCTGATGATCCCTGGAAAACGTCACGCCGGCGTCAGCCGCTCCACGATCACACCGCCGATCGGCACGCAACTGACGGGATTCGCCGGACGCGAATCCGGTTGCACGTCGGTCCACGACGACCTCTTCGCCACCGCACTCGTCCTCGCCGGCGGTGAAACGCGCCTCGCCCTGCTCACTTGCGACCTGATCGCCGTCCACCCGACGGTCGTCGCCGATGTCCGCCGCTTGGTCGACGACAACGTCGGCATCCCCGGCGACCACCTGATGCTCTGCTGCTCACACACCCACGCCGGACCGCCCACCTTCGCTACGCCGGAGACTGCCGCGCACAACCGCCACTACGTCGAGCGGCTGCCGGCACTCCTCGCCGCCACCGTCGCCGCCGCCGCCGCAAACCTCCAACCCGCGCGCCTAGGCCACGGCAGCGGCCACACAGCGATCGGCGCCAATCGGCGACAGCTCCGCGACGGCCGGATCGTCATCGGCGAAGACTCCGCCGGCCTTTGTGACCACGAGCTGGGTCTGCTCCGCCTCGAACGCCCCGACGGCTCGCCACTTGCCCTGGTCGTCAACGCGACCAGTCATCCAGTCATCCTCGGGCCCGCCAACCTCGCCGTCTCGGCCGATTTCGTCGGCGTCGCCCGCGCCCAGGTCGAGGCGGCAACCAGCGCGCCCATGCTCTTCATTCAAGGAGCCTGCGCCGATATCAATCCCCGCGACGCCGCCACCCGCGGCCTCGACAGCATGATACGCGCCGGCGATGCCCTGGCCGCTGACATCCTTTCACACCTCTACGGCTTTGCATGCACCACCGAGGTGGCGCTCCTGTCCGCGGCACGCATGGACGTCGATCTCCCTCTCAGACAGCCCATCGCGGGCGAACCACCGCCCGCCCTCGCTCTGTCAGACGACCCAGAGAAGGTCTTCCCATGGGAGATCCCCATGACGGACAACACAATCCAAATGGAAGTACAGGCGTTCAGCCTGGGCGATCTTGGCATCGTTGCCCTCGCCTGTGAGCCGTTCGTCGCCACGGGCATGGCGTGCAAACAGGCGTCGCCCTTCGCCCGCACCTTCGTTGCCGGCTACGCCAACGGCAACGTCGGCTATATCCCGACCGCGGACGAGTACCCACGGGGCGGCTACGAGGTCACGCCATCCCATCTCTACTACCGCCTCCCCCAACCAGTCGCCCCCGAGGCGGAGGCGCTGGTTGTGCAGACAGCGCGGTCGGCACTCAACGCGGTCGCAGGCCACTCGTAACGCGCGAAAGGCATCTTCGGCGGTGGCGAGGGCGGTAGGGCGGTAGCGCGTCGCACACATTGACACCCCGCGAACCCCGTTGCTATCCTCCGGCAGCCGTCCAACCAACTCGAAGCGCGCGCCGCCACCCAGCGCGTGCGGGCTACCCTGCCGTCAGCGGCAGCGCGAGGACAGAGGACATCGGATGCGTCAACGGGCGACGCTGCTAGTCACCATCATCGGCATCGCCGTCATCGCCGTTGCCTGCGGTCGTGCTTCCGAGGCGGACATCAACCAGGCGCTCGGCATCACCCCCACCCCGACCCAGAGCACCGGCGATCTCGCCACCGCTGCCGCCCGCGCGGCCGCCGCGGCCACCCAACAAGCCGCCGCTCAGGCCTCCGGCAGCCCCGCCGTTGCCCAAGGCGATGTCACTCAAGGCAGCACCTTCTACCGCATCACCTGCGCCCAATGTCACCGGCCCGACGGCTCCGGGCAAGGTCCGGCCTTGGCCGAGGCGAATAGCCCGATCCTCGGCTTCACCGTCGAGCAGTTCGACGCCTTCCTCCGTGGCGACCCCTCGCCCGGCGGCATCGTCCACACCCGCGCCGCCTTCACCACGGCCGAACTCTCCGACAAACGCATCACCGACATCTACGCCTACCTCCAATCTGAAGCAGAGCAAGCAGCGCCCAGCCCCTAACGCCTAACGTCAACCTGCTACCATTCCCCCCGATCTATCGCCCGTTCGTCCCGACCGGAGTCTCCATCAACCGTGGTTCTCTTTCCGCTCCTCGCCACTCTCATCAGCGCCGCCTGCGCCGCCGTCATCGGCCACGACGCATGGCGCCGATCGCGCCCGCACAAGGTCGTCTGGACGATCGCCTTCGCCGTCTTCGCCCTCGCCGCCGGCGCCAAAACCGCCTCCATGATCGGAGAGTGGACCCCCCTCCTCGCCCGCACCTACTACCTCTTCGGCGCCGTCCTCGTCGTCGCCTACCTGGCCATCGGCGAGCTCTACCTGCTGACGGGCGTCAACAGGCGTTTCTCCGCGGTCGCGCCGGGAGCGATGCTTCTCCTCACCGCGCTCGCCGCCACCATCGTCTGGAACGCCACCATCGACGACGCGCGCCTCCCAGCCGACGGCTGGGAAGCCATCGACCGCGGCTCCGGCCTCGGCGCGCTCGCGGCCATCCTCAACAGCGTCAGTACCCTCGTGCTCGTTGGGGGAGTCCTCTATTCAGCGTGGCGATTCCGCCAGGTGGGCGGGCAACGCCACCGCATGGTCGGCTGCATCCTGATCGCGGCCGGCACCCTCATCGTCGCCGCTGGCGGCACCGCCACGCGCTTCGGCCAGGAGGAGTACTACTACATCCCTATGTCGATCGGCGTCGCCACCATCTTCGCCGGCTACCTTCAAACCCGCCGCTCCGATACGGCGCGGGAGGAGCTGCCAATGCCCTTCGCATCACCCGCCGTCCCTCCGGCAGTTCCCGCCCAGGCCCGCGGCGCGCTCGTCTCCTTACCAGCCGTCCGCGGCGTCCACCGCAATGGCGCCGCATCGCCCGCCGACCCCGCCATCACCTTCATCGAGCAGCACTTTCTCCCGCTCGACGACGACGCCCTGGCCGAAGCCTGCCGCGTCTGGAGCGCCTCACCCCCCTCCACCGACGCTTTCACCCGCGACGAAGCCCGCCTCGTCTGGTCCCTTCGCCTCCGCCTCTCTCCGGCCGCACAATCCCAATTCGACGCCCATTCCCCCACAACTCGCCGCCAACTCGCCGAGCTCTACCACGACCTCTTCGCTCCCGGCGTCGAGCAACACCGCACCGCCCTACGGGGGTGATGCCGTGGCGAAGCCGCGCTCCAAATGCGGAAAAACGAACCACACCACCCCAACGCCAAACAAACTCCCGGTCAAAACTCGCAATTCCCACGCACTCTCCCGCAATCCCACCAGCTGTGTCAGCCCGTCCACTGCCATCGGCAGCGACAGCGCCACCAATCCCCACACCGCCAAAGGCCCCAACCGCGAACGCAGCAATGCGAACACCAATCCCCCGGCAATCACCGCCGCGAAGATCGCCGTGTCGCGCTCGCAGAACGCCATCTGCTCATCTTGGAGGTGGAAACTGCGCCCCGGCCGTTGATGGCAAATCAAGCTATAGACGGCATAAATCGGACGTGCCAGAACATCATACCCAGCCGCCCGGAGGATCGGCGCCAATGCAGCCAACCCCACGTACCCCGCCATGATCGTGTTCACGGCCAGTAGCCAGTGCCGCACAAAGCCCGCAACGACCACATCGACGACCCGCGCCACGCGCGCCGTGCCGTCGCTCATCAGTTCCGCCGATGCCATCGGCTCCATCACCCGTCACCTAATAGAAACGCCGGAGGCCGCCGGTGAATCGTGTGCACCATCGGTCCAGGCGGCAGACCCCCGGCACCCGGCATCCTACCGCACACGAGGCGTTAGGCGTTAGGCATTAGGCGAACGACGGACGGAACGGCTGCCCCCCTCCCCCAGCCGCCACCCAGCGGGTACCCGGCCCGAAACGCGAGGGAGGGGAGCACACTCGCCCGCGGAGACGGCCGCTCCCCCTTTACCTCGTCGTCGGGGGAAAGGGGGTTGGGGGGATGGGGGACCGTCCCACCTAGCGCCTAACGCCTACAATGAGATCACCTGATCCGGTGGGTTCCCCGAAAGCGCGGCGTAGAGGTCTGGAAAGCAGCCAACCTGCACGCCGTCGACCGTCCCCGCCACCCGGCAATCGCCCGGCTCACCCTCGGCCAAGCCCCTCTCGAGGGCGCACTGATCGCACATCATGAGCAAGATGTTCTGCTCCTTCGCCACCTTTGCCAATCGCTCCCCCAGCGGGTCGCCCTGCCGCAGCACGAAGTTGTTGTCGTCGAAGAAGAACATCCCCACGACATCTGCCCCGTGCCGGCTCTCCTCCAACTGCGGGAGGATCATCTTCCCCAGCTTGTAGCTCGCCGTGTGGCCGGAGTTCGTGAAAAGATACGCAACCTTCATCTCGCCTCATCCGCTCCTGATATGCGCGACACGCCCGTCCATGGACCACGGCGACCCTCGTCGCATCCGCCGCTATCCTGCCACTACTACGTTTCAGACACCAGATGGCTCGTCAGGCTCTCCAGGTTGAACCGCATCATCTCGACGTAGCCATCGACCTCGCCCGCAAACGAGTCGGTCAGCAACACGCCAATCTCAACCCCTGTCTCCGCCACCACCACCTCGAGCACGTCGGTGTTGAACCGCGGCTCGCCAAACACCACCGTCACTCCTGCCTCCTCGATCGTCTCCTTCAATGCGGCCACCTCCTTCGCCGACGCCTCAGCACCTGGATTCTTCAACACCATCCCGACGATCTCGAAGCCATACCGTGCCGCAAAGTACGTGTACGCGTCGTGGAAGACGACCAGCTTCCGCCGCTCCTCCGGGATGCGCGCCAGCCCTTCCTCCATCTCGCCGTGCAACGCCCGCGGCGTCTCCTCATACCCCGCCGCGGTCGCCGCATACCCCTCGGCGCCTTCGGGGTCGATCTCCGCCAGGAACGCCGCAATCACCGCCACCATCTCGACCGTCTTCAAGGGATCAAGCCAGACGTGCGGATCGCCCTCCCGCAAATCGTGGACGTGGTCGCCGTGGTCGATCACCTTATCAACCGCGATCAGCTCCATCTCATCGTCGATTGTCAGCTCCGGGATACCCGCCTCCCGCACCGCCCGCCGCCACGCCCCCGCCTCCATGAACGGCTCCAGCGACTTCCCCATCGACACGAATGCATTGGCCTCTCCCACCGCCAGGATATCCCGCGGCGTCGCCTCGTAGGTATGCGGATCCCCCTCCGCTGGAATCACCGACGACACCTCCGCCCCCGCCCCGCCACGTTCGCCACTACATCGGCAATCACCGGCGTACTCACGACGATCCGAAGAATCCCGCGATGTTCCTCGACGTGCGCAGACGCATTTGGCGCGGCACCCCAGAGAAGAGCACAAGCAATCACAAGTGCAATGACCCGACACACTGCACCAACTCCTATCCCAACATCGTCACGCTCCACGGTACGGTGCAACATCCCCCCGGCCCCCAATCCTGGAGGGCCGGGGGGCCGAAACCTACCGCCCCACCGTATCCCCGAGCGCTATCCCCGGCCCAACGGCGATCATGTAGCCGCCACCCGAGAGCGGCGTCGGCGCCGCCAACGTATCGATCACCGCCCGCGATTCGGTGTCGATGATCGAAATCACCCCGTCGCCGCCGTGGCTGACGAACCCGGTCGCACCATCCGGCGTGATCGCCGCGATCCGGCCTTCACCTTCCCACGGTGATTCACCCGCTTGCGGACCATTCGTCAACGGATCGAGCGGAATCGTCCCCACGACCGTGCCGTAGCTCGCCGACGCCGGATCGACGTCGAGCAGATGCGCGGTATCCCCGTCCGGGTGCTGCGTCACGTACAGCGCATACGGCTCCGACAACCCAAACCGGAAGAGGCTGCCCTGCCCCAGTTCGACCCGCCGCACCTCGTCGGTCGTCAAATCGACCAGATACGCGTCGTTCGCCCAGGTATCCCAAGCCGCCTCCTCCGCTTCCCGATTCGCGATGTAGGAAACGAGGCGCGTGCCGTCGGCCGAGAGCCGCACGAAGTACGCCCGCCCCCCACTCAGACCGTCAGCCTCCCAGCGCAGCGTCGCATGATACGCCAGGCCGTCCTCGACCACGTCCACCACGTCGAGCCCTTCGTCCGTCGCCAGGTAGAGGCGGTTGAGGGCGTGACTAATCGCCTCGCCGTGCCCGAACGCGCCGGTGTCGACGACTCCCGTCGGCGTCGCTCCACCACGCTGGATCTGCTCGATTGGGTAGGATTCGACCTGCCTCAACACGTCGTTGCGGTGGAAGAGCGTCAGCGGGTCGCCACCCAGCATTAGCCCTACCTCGCCCGCCTCGGCGTCGAACGAGCGGCTGGTGTACGACCGCAAATCGATCAGCGTCAGCGGCCGCACCTCGTCCGCCGCGCCGACCGCGGCGAAGTTCCCCGCCGGATCGACCGCGAAGTGACTGACCGGCCCCGGCACCGGCGCCCGCCCATCGACTGCCGGTCCGCCTTCTGCCCTCAGATCGATCGCGACTAACTCCGACGTCTTCCCGTCCACATAGAGCAGCCGCCCATCCGGCAGCGCCAGGAACCCGGCGTGATCGTTCACCGCGGTCTGCCCGAACTCGGCAACCAACTCCTTCCCTGGCCACGAATAGACGGACAACATCTCCGCCGCCGGATCGGCGACCACCAAATGCCCCCCATCCTCGACGGCCGCGGGCGTTCCCTGTGCGTCACCCGCAACCATCCCCGCCGACACCATCGCGGCGACCAATAACGCGAGCACGACGAACCATCGGGCGATGCCCTGCATCCCCGTCTCCTTTCCCATTGCTCTCAAAGTGCTGTACGTCCTCGCCCGCCGGCGGCGCCTCACCCGCAAGCCTGTAGTTGATACAATGTATCAACTACCGATGCCGATACTACGTCTCAATACCTGCGCTGTCAAGAGGTAGCCAATACGCGCCACT
>JBOGUE010000592.1:0-5257 GCA_050695955.1 Thermomicrobiales bacterium
ATGTCGATCTCGTCCTGTTAATCCCCTTTGCCCGCCAGGACTCCTAGAACCGCCGTCGAGGCATTTCGGGAACGCGTTCGGCGCGCGACCGGTTGCGTGACCGATCAGCCCGTGCACGCTGTCAGCTCCCGATCGTCGGAACCCGAACGACCGTTAGGCTCCGTTACTTTCGTCCCGTTCGATCGGCCGGCGAGGCTCCTTGGCGCGGATGGTGAGCGGTTGCTACTGACGTTTCGCCTCGACTACGTCACTCGCGCCGTGGACGTGGGAACAGATCGATTCGAAGTCTCCATCGTTGGCTATAATTTCGAGATCCTTGACACCGAGGAACAAGAGATTCTCGCCTACCACTGGCATCCGGTCAGTATCAGTCCGGTGGCTCATCCTCATCTCCACTTGACCCATCGGGCGCGACCATTCGAACTGTCATCTGGTAGGCGGATCGCCCTGGCCGAAGTGCATATTTCTACCGGTTTCTTGACGCTTGCCGACATCGTGCGGCTCCTTATCACCGAGTTCGATGTCGAGCCGAGGCGGTCTGATTGGGCCGCGGTGCTCGAAGCTGACTGGCCGGCGCACCCGGCGAACGGTTGAGCCGGTGTCAGCAAGACCGCGATGAGATTACCGGGACTTGCTCCTCGATCCAATCCCGCGTCAAGAAAAGCCAGAAGGCGAGACCGGCGTATGGGCCGTAAAGGGCGAAGCGGGCGGTGATGTCGGCGTCGGTGACGGATTCGAGGCCCATGAGGCGGGCGTACTTGGGACGGGTCCAGGAGTCGAAGATGAGGAGCGAAGAGCGGCCGAGCATCATCATGATGTGGGCGGTGGCGTAGGGACCGACGCCGGGCAGGGCGAGAAGGCGTTTGGCGAGGTCGTCGTCGGGGAGGTCGTCGGGCGTCGCCTGGCCGAGGGGTTCGAGGTCGAGGGTGCCGGCGGCGACCGCTTGGGCGAGTTCGCGCAGGTAGCGGCTCCGGTAGCCGGCGCGGACGACGTCGCGGTAGAAGGTCTCGTCGGCTGCGGCCATCGCTGCCGGGGAGGGGAACGCGCGGCCGGCCGCACCGTCGGCGGGCGCGTCCGGCGCCGGGTCGCCGAGGTTGGCGACGAGAGCGGCGACCATCCGCTCGGTGGCCGACCAGGTGCAGTTCGTGGTGCAGATCGTCTTCACAACATCTTCGAAGACGGTGGCGCAGCGAATCATGCGCCCCGCGCCGCGCGCGGCCCAGGCGAGATCCGGGTCGTTTGCGGCCAGGGCATAGAAGGGCGTGAGGTCCTGGTCGAGCCGCAGGAGGTGGCGGGCAGCCGCGAGCGCGACATCGCGTGGGGCCGCTCCGGGAGGTAGTTCGTGCGCCTGGACTTGGCCGTGCCCAGATTGCCCGGCCGATATGGTCAGTGTGCGCGGCCCGATTCCGGTCAGCGCGGTCGTCACGGTCAGCGTGCGCGCCGTTTCGTCCACGGCCATCGGCGGTAGGCTGGCGATGCCGTGGGAGTTGATCGTCCGCCAGAGGTCGACCGGCTCGCCGCCCGCTCCCACGAGCGGGAATTCAATCGTCGCCGTCGCCTCAGTCATGCCGCATCTCCTCAGCCTACGGGTGATGGATCGCATCTACCGAGTAGGACGTCGATGCGATCGCAACGTCAAACGCGGCGGCGATTGCACGAGCGCAGACGGGGGCGACCTCGTCAAGAGACACCGGGCGGCCGAGGAGGCGGGCGAGGGAGGTGACGCCGCGGTCGGGGATGCCGCAGGGGACGATGTGGTCGAAATAGGTCAGGTCGGGGGCGACGTTGAGGGCGAAGCCGTGGTAGGCGACGCCGCGGCCGACCTTGACGCCGATGGCTACGAGTTTCTCGTCGCCGACCCAGACGCCGGTGAGGCGGGGGATCGCGGTTGCTTCGATGCCGAAGTGGGCGGCGGTAGCGATGAGGGCGCGTTCGAGGCCGCGCACATAGTCGCGAACGCCGATACCGAGCGCGGCGAGGGCGATGATGAGATAACCGACGAGCTGGCCAGGGCCGTGGTAGGTGACGTCGCCGCCGCGGTCGATCGGGTGGTAGGCAGCGCCAAGGCGGATCAGGGTCGCTTCATCGACCAGCAAGTGTTCGCGCTTGCCGCCGCGACCGTTGGTGTAGACGTGCTCGTGTTCGAGGAGCAGCAGGAGATCGCCGATCTCGCCGCGTTCGCGGGCGGCGGCAAGGGCGCGCTGCCGCTCCCACATTGGGACGTAGGGCGTCAGGCCTGGCAGGCGGACGACGGACAAATTCACCGCGGCCATTGCCGGGCTCAACTGGCCATGGCCGGCCCGGCGTTCCGCTCCTTACGCTGCAACTGCTCGCGCTGGTCGCCGGCGTGGTAGGAGGAACGGACGAGCGGGCCGGATTCAACGTGGCGGATACCGAGCGCCTCGCCGTCCTGTTTGAGCTGGGCGAATTCCTCCGGCGTGTAGTAGCGGTCGAGCGGCGCGTGGCGCTGGGACGGCGGCAGGTACTGGCCGACGGTGACGATATCGACGTCGACCGCGGCGAGGTCGCGCATCACGTCCAGGAGTTCGTCGTAGCCCTCGCCAAGGCCGACCATCACGCCGGACTTGGTCAAGACGTCCGGCGCGTACGCCTTCGACTGGCGGAAGAGGTCGAGGCTGACGTCGTACGAGTCCCATGGTTGGATCTGGCGGAAGAGGCGAGGGACGGTTTCGACGTTGTGGTTGATGATGTCCGGCTCGGCGTCGAGGACGGTGCGCAGCGCGTCCCAGTTGCCTTGGAAGTCGGGGATCAGCACCTCCACGCCGCAGCCGGGGAGCGCGTCGTGGATTTCGCGGATCGTCTCGGCGAAGATGCCGGCGCCGCCGTCCGCCAGCTCGTCGCGGTTGACCGAGGTGATGACGGCGTGCTTGAGGGCCATCGCTTTGACCGCGGCGGCGACGCGCTTCGGCTCCTCGTGGTCGAGGTGGGTGGGGCGGCCCCATTTGATAGCGCAAAAGCGGCAGGCGCGGGTGCAAGTGTCGCCAAGGATCATGAAGGTCGCGGTGCGCTGGCTCCAGCACTCGTAGATGTTCGGGCAGCGGGCTTCCTCGCAGACGGTATGCAGGTCGAGGCCGCGTATCATCCCCTTCAGCTCGCGGTATCCCTCGCTGTGGTTCAACCGTACCTTGAGCCACGCTGGTTTCTTCTGCCGGGGGGACGACACGTGCTCGTTTCGAGGATAGAGACGAAGGACTTGTTCGCCTTGATCGAGTTGGACCTGCTGGTTGTAGTGCTGCACCGCTTTTTGCCCTGGACTGCGCATTTGTCTGGATACTCCTTTGTAGCTGTGTCCTGTAACCGTTAGCTGTTGGCCGAAGAGATCAGAGTGCGCTGCCGCCTAATTGCGAGTTGAACACATGCCAGAGATCGACCGGCTCCCGTCTCGGGCCGACGCGGTCTCCACTGACGCGATGCTCCCGTCCTCACCAGGGAGGGCACCGCCGATCACCGACGCTCGGCCAAGCGCGAAGCTGTTGCGCACTCCCTCCATCGCTTCGCTCATAATAGCTGCAGCGGTTGTTGGATCGTGAGAGGAGGGCAGAAGTGCGATTCGTCCGAGTCGCCCTGAAGTTATTCGCATGTGCCACCGTCTTCGGAGTGGCTCGATGGTGGCTTGCTCAACGAGACCGCGGATTTCATGAGAATACAGATCAGGCAAATGACCGGCAGATTGACGGTGAGGCGTTCCTACTGGCCGACTTCGAGTCTTTTCGGGAGCTCAGAAACTCGCTGAATACGCTCGTCAATAGCGAGATCAACGTGTATCTGGCGATGGTCACGGCGACGCTGATTGGCCTCGGCTTTCTTGGCGACCGGCTGTCGTTCGGTTCAGACGTCCGCCGCATTGGCATCAGCGTGCTCCTCATCGTCTGCCTCCTGGGAATCGTCATCTTCGGGCGCGTTGTTGAGGGCAGAATCCAGGTCCACAGTTATCTGCGCAGCATGAACCGAATCCGGCGGTATTTCTGGGACAATGACCTGCGGGTCCGGCCCTACCTCAATCAGCGCGCAATCTACGATGATGTCCCACGTTTCGCAGTGATCGGCCAATCGGAGTCCAAGCTTGGATCCTTGCGAGGCAATACCGGCATGATCGCCATCCTCAACAGTGGCACAGTCGGCGCGCTGGCTGGATTGATCACGCTGGAAATCTTGGACACCGCCGGAGTCAATCGGTGGCAGGAGGCCGTGATGAGCCTGACTGCGCTGATTACCTTTGCGGCTGCGCTCTTCTTGCATGGCCGATATCAGGTCCAACGATTCGATAGGATGGAACACCAAGCCGGACAGGACGTTCGATTCCCGTCGCCGCCGTGATCGGCAAGACCGTTGGATGGAGACATCAACGGGTTGAGATCAGGGAGCGAGCTTCCACTACTGCATCGTTGTCGACGACGACGCTGTCATCCGAGACCGACGGCCAGCGCACCGTCAACACCACCGATTCTTCTTCCGCTCGCCACCGATGCGGGATTCCCGGGGCCCAGATCACGTAGTCGCCTGGGCGTCGGAGGACCACCTCTCGGTAGGGGAAGGAGATCCGATCTCGCCCGCTGATCAGGATGCTGAGCGTCGTCGCATGCCTGTTGACCGTCCACTCATCCTGACCCTCACCCGCAGCATGGTGTCCCCATTTCATTTCCACGTCCCTGGTCGACCGTAGATTGTGCCGTTCTTCCAGAAAGTGACCGAGGAACCAGCCATGGCGCGCCGGTCCTTCGGCGGCGGCGTTGCCAGTGTGGACATCGTGGTCGAGGTCGAGGGATGCGACGGCGTCATTGTATGCCATTCGAAACTCCACGTGGTGTCGGTCCCTGATCCGTTCACCAAGGATCACCAGGTCGCAACGTCGTCTCTCAAGTATGGCATGATCCGACCATGGCGTCGGAACTGCGCGGCAGCGCGCATGAACGGTGCCATGCGACTTCCTCCCGACCGGCGCGGGGGCGTGGCGCCCCTCAACCAGCGTTGAGCTCGCCAAACAGCTCAGGCCGCGCTGCCACATATCGGCGGATTGCCTCAGGGTAGAGGCGGCATTCCGCCGCGAAGACCCGCGCCCCGAGGGTGGCGGGCGTGTCGTCCGGCAGGATCGGCACCTCCTGTTTCATCACGACCGGGCCGGTGTCGTACTCGGCGTCGACGATGTGGACGGTGGCGCCGGATTCGGTCGCGCCGCTGGCGAGGACAGCGGCGTGGACGCGCTCGCCGTTGAAGCCGCGGCCGGCCGCGCCTGACT
>JBOGUE010000593.1:0-3357 GCA_050695955.1 Thermomicrobiales bacterium
GGAAAGGATTGGGGTGAATGCGGGCAAACTGATAATCGCCGAGGGTGGCGCGGAGTTCGTCGAGCGACGGCTGAAGGGCGGACGCCGGCACCCGCACCACACATCCGGCGTAGACGCCGGGATGTGATCGCCAGTCAGCCGTGTCGTGGCGGCCGTCCAGGACGTGGTCGTAGCTGCGAAAGGCTTGCCAAATCCGCCGGTAGGCGGCGTCCTGCTGCCGAGATGCTCGAAGATCGCGCCAGCGGGTGCGAAAGAATCCGGCCAGAGTGATACCCCGTCTCCGCGATTGGGCATTGTCGATCTAGCGTTCGATCCGTTTGATGGCGATCCGAGTCGAGCCACCGGGCGTCATCACAGTTGCTTTGTCTCCCGCGCGCTTGCCCATGAGTGCCTTGCCGATCGGTGACTCATTGGAGATGAGGCCGTCCTTCGGCTTCGCCTCGATCGCGCCGACGATGGTATAGCGCTCCTCGTCGCCGTCGAAGTCGACGATCACGGTGCTGCCGACACCGATGACGTCGGTCTTGCCCGGACGATCGTTGGGATCGATGACCTGGGCGCTGCGGATCATCGACTCGATATCGCCGATCCGCTTTTCGTTCATCGTCTGGTCGTGCCGGGCGGCGTCGTAGGCCGCGTTCTCACGCAGATCGCCGTGCGACCGCGCCTCCGCGATCGCCTGGGTGATCGCGTCTCGCCGCACAGTCTTCAATTCGTCGAGCTCGGCCTTCACCCGCTCGAGCCCTTCCTTTGTCACTGGAACACGCTTTTGCTCAACCATGGAACCCTCGTCGAGGCGTTAGGGCTGAGGTGTTAGGCGTAAGGGGCTCCAAATGCCTAACGCCTAGCACCTACTCCACTTCCAACGTGCATTCGATCTCGACGGCAATGCGCATCGGGAGCGCGCCCATGCCGACCGCGGAACGCGTGTGGCGACCGGCCTCGCCGAAGACTTCGCCAAAGAGGTCCGAACACCCGTTGATAACCTTTGGCTGATCGGCGAAATCTGGCGCTGAGTTGACCATGCCGAGCACCTTGACGACGCGCGTAACGCGGTTGAGGTTGCCCAGGGCGGCCTTCGCGGTGGCGATGATTTGCAGGCCGACCTCGCGGGCCACCTCGTAGGCCTGATCGACGCTAACCTCGGTCGGCACTTTGCCTTTCGGCGCGCCATCGGTCGGCCCGGTGCCAGAGATGAAAAGCAGATTGCCGGTTTGGACGTATCGAACGTACGTTGCCACCGGCTGAACCGGCTCCGGCAGCTCGATGCCGAGTTCTTTGAGTCGTTCTTCGACGCGCACGATTTCCTCCCTATTCTGCCTATAGTCGACCGACCGTGTGGGTTAGCCTCGTCCCAGGTAGTCGCCGATGCGCTGCACGGCGCGTTCAAGCAAGTCGTCGCTGGTTGCGAACGAGAGGCGAAGGTGTCCTTCGCCGGCGGCTCCGAACGCGACGCCGGGCGTGACGGCGACGTGCGCTTCCTGGAGCAGTTTGTCGCTCAAAGTCAGCGAGTCCATGCCGGTGCCGCGAGCATCTGCAAAGGCATAGAACGCGCCTTCGACCAGCGGGCAATGGATACCCTTTACCGCGCTCAAACCGGCCGCGATCATTTGCCGGCGTCGATCCCACGCGGTCACCATTTCGCCGATGAAGTCTTGTGGACCGGTCAGCGCCGCGACGCCGCCTGCTTGGGCGAAGGAGGTGGCGCAGGTGACGGAGTGGCTGTGGACCTTGGCGATTTCGTCCAGGAAGACACGAGGACCCGCAACGTAGCCGAGTCGCCAACCTGTCATCGCGTACGCCTTCGACAAACCGTTGAAGGTGAGCGTCCGCTCGTGCATGCCGGGCAACGTGGCGATGCTCACGTGCTGATGACCGTCGTAGATGATCTTCTCGTACATCTCATCGGTGTAAACGAGGAGATCGTATTTATTGGCAATCTTGCAGATCGCGTCGAGTTCGTCTTGATCAAGGACCCGACCGCTCGGGTTGTTCGGCGAGTTGACCAGAATGCCCCGGCACCGCGGTGTGACCGCGGCCTCAAGCTTCTCAAACGTCACATGCCAGTTATTGTCGGGATTGAGTCCGACCGGGACCGCCTGGCCGCCGGCCATCTCAATCATCGGCACGTACGAAACCCAGGCCGGTTCGAGGACAAGTACATCGACCCCAGGCTCGACCAGCGCGAGCATGGCCTGGAAGAGCGACGCCTTACCGCCGGGAGTGACGATCACTTCGGTCTTCCAATCGACCTCGATGCCGTTGTCCTGCTTCAGCTTGGCGGCAATTGCTTGGCGCAGGGTCGGGATACCGGCACTGGCCACATAGTGCGTCTCGCCCGCATTCATCGCATCCGCCGCCGCTTGCCTAATGTGCTCAGGCGTAATGAAGTCGGGGTCGCCACCGCCGAGATCGATGACGTCGACCCCCTGGGACTTCAAAACGCGAGCCTTGTCGGAGACCGCCAGCGTCGGCGACGGCGCCATCTCACGGACCCGCGCGGCGACGAATTCGCTCGGCGGACGCTGTGTTTGCACGAAACCCTCCTCGTCCTCGATCATTACTCAAGCCGTGCGGACGCCAGGCACATCTCATGGCCGTAACCGACAGAATCTGGCGCGGCCTCATGCCATTCAACGGCGCTGCGCACGCGGTGTCACCGTCCTCGCCGGCGAACGTTTCACGCCAATTCTAACGCACTCGTCCGAAGGACCGCTCGATTCCACCACCTATCATTCATTCCCCATCACAGTTTTAGCACTCCCCCTTGAAGAGTGCTAACGACCGTGCTAGGATACTCGCCGCAACGAATTGGTTGCCGCGTGCCCGCATGGTGGCCGTGGCAAAGAGATGCAGTCGCAGAGGAGGTTTGTGGACCGATGGCGACAGATACGAATGGGGCGACCGCGACCGTAACCAAGTTGCGGCCGCTGGGGGATCGTGTGGTCATCAAGCCACTGGGCCGCGAGGAAACGACGAAGAGTGGCATCGTCCTTCCGGACACCGCGAAGGAGAAGCCGCAGCGCGGCACCGTCATCTCCGCTGGCGCCGGGCGCCTGGACGACGACGGAGATCGGATTCCGATGGACGTCAAGGTCGGTGATCAAATCCTGTTCGCGAAGTACGCGGGCACGGAGTTCAAGCTCGACGACGACGAACTGCTCATCCTGTCCGAGAAGGATATCCTGGCCATCGTCGAGGGCTAAAGCCAAGCCACTAGAGGCTAGGGGCTAGCAACTAGCAACAGCAGATCAATAAGGAGGAACTGAAGCCGTGCCGAAGATGCTGGAGTTCAACGAAACCGCGAGGAAGTCCCTCAAGGAGGGCGTCGACGTCCTCGCCAACGCGGTCAAGACC
>JBOGUE010000594.1:0-8012 GCA_050695955.1 Thermomicrobiales bacterium
GGCGAGGAGGAATGCGGGTGGCAATGCCGGCAGAGCGAATGGACCGCGACGAGCCGAACGGCGGACGGCCGCGGGCCGTCGAGCGTCCGTCGCCATCACCGAGCCCGCGGGTCGCTGACCCGCCGGACGACGCGGAGGTCACGATCGCCGGCGCCGTCGAGATGTTCTTCGGTGACCTGCGCTTGGCGCCGCGATCCAAAAAGACCTACCGCCACGGCGTCGCCAAGTTTCTCCGCCACCTCGAGATACACGAAGGGATCGACCCGGCGAAGACGCCCGTGGTCGACCTGCACCAGGACCACGTCACCTCCTTCGCGTCCCTGATCGTGCCGCAGGACATCCGGACGCCAGAAGAGGTCTCCCAGATGCGGACGGCGCAAAACAACCTCTCGGCCGTGCGGAAACTCTGCGCCTACCTTGCCGCGTACGACCTTCACCCGTCGCTGCCGACCGACCGCCTCCGGGTGCGAATTGCGGCGATGATGCCCCGCTTTACACCACCACCGCCGGACGTCAAGCTCAGCGACCTGGAGCAAATCGTCGCCCACGTCCGGCAACTACCGCACCAGACGAAGCCGCATTTGGAGCTACGGCGGCTGAAGGTGCGGGCGATGATCCTCTTCCTCTTCCGCACCGGCGTCCGCGTCTCCGAGCTCTGCGCCCTCCGCCGGCGGGACGTTGCCTTGCCCGAGGGGACGGCGCACATCTACCGCGCCAAGGGAGGGAAAAGCCGCACCGTCCACTTCGACGCCGAAACGGCGGAGGCGCTCACCGCGTATTGGACAGCGAGGGGCGACGAGGTGCGCGGGGCGGGCGCGCTCCCGGCCTTCAGCGGTCGGGATAAACTAGGCGTCGCCGGCAGTGCGATCAGCCCGCGCACGGTCGAGCACATCGTCGCCCAGCTCTGCGAAGCGCTGGGGATTGAGAGCGACGTGACGCCGCATTCCTTCCGCCACGGGCTCGCGACCGAAATGGTTCGCCGTCGGGTCCGTGAATCGACGGTCCAAACGATCTTGGGTCATGCATCACCTGCCACCACCCGCATCTACGTCCATAAGTCGGCCATCGAGGTCGCGGAGGAGTATCAAGACGCTTTTGGCCAGTACCGGCCGCCGGCAGGAAGCCGGTAGCGCCCGCGCTGTCGCGCGTTCTTTCCTTGCCGTCCTTGCCGTCCTTGCCGTCCTTGCCGCTTGTTCGACCGGCACGGCGCGCGATGCCGAACGCGCCGAGCAACGCGAAGCGACGCGGGGCGTCATTCTCCCCGGCATGCAGCAAACTGTCGTGCGGGAACGGTTCTTCCCGCCAACCCCCTCGCCCGGCGCCACCCGCTCCCCGATCCCCACCCTCGAAGAGCTCGTTCTGGCGACCGCGGTCGGTTCCGATGGTCGTCCCAGCAACAGCGTGGAGTCGGTCTCCGGCGGCGGCACCCTGTACGCCGCGGCGCATGTGCACGACGTCACCGCGGGGGCCGTGGCCATTGCGGTCTGGGGAACGTTGGACGGCGGCGAGATCGCCCGCGCCGAGATCCCGATCGACCAGAGCGTCAGTGAACGCTGGCTGACTTTCCCCTTCAACGTCGGCGGCGTCGGCCGCGGCGAATACGCGATCTCCGTCTATATCGACGGCTCCCTCATGAATTCGATCGTCTTTCGCGTTTCTTGACCCGTTTCACCGTCTAACCGTCTAACCAAAACGGCCTATTGCGCTGCCCGTGGCGTCGGTCATACACTCCCGCCGTGTCCGTTCACCCCGGTTCGATTCGGCTTGGACGTCGTTCCGGGGGCATCGGCGCAATGGCGGGGCGTTCTCAACTGGCGCTGAGCACCGAGCAGGAAAAAGGGGAGGCATCACGGTGGGAGACCGCGAGCTTGTCAAGCAACTGATCGTCGAATTCATCGGCCCGGCGGTGCTCGTCTTCGCCGGTGTCGGAGCAATCATCCAGACCCAGGGGGACGGCGCCGACCTCGTCGCCGTCGCGCTGGCGCACGGTCTGGCCATCGGGCTGATGGTCCTTGCTGCCGGCCACATCTCCGGCGGGCACTTCAACCCGGCGGTCACCATCGGCTTCTACTTCGCGCGCCGCATCGACACCAACCGCGCGCTTGCCTACATCATCGCCCAACTGCTCGGCGGACTGGTTGGAGCCGGGGCGCTGACGCTCGTCTACCAGGACGTCGATCGTAACCGGGTCAATCTGGGAGTGCCTGCCGTCGGCCAGGCGTTCAGCGACGCCTCGTCGCTGGGTGCAGGGCGGGCGGTCGTCATGGAGATCATCCTCTCCTTCCTTCTCATATTCGTCATCTTCGGTACGGCAGTCGATGTGCGATCGGGTGGCCGCGCGGTCGCCGGGCTGGCGATTGGCCTCACGATCTCGATGGACGTCCTCGCCGGCGGCATCGTCAGCGGCGCGGCGATGAACCCGGCCCGTTGGTTTGGACCCGCGATCGTCCAGCAAGAGTGGTCGGACTTCTGGGTTTGGTGGGTCGGACCGATCGTCGGCGCGGTCGCCGCCGCCATCCTCTACAACGACGTCCTGATGCGCGATGACCGCGTCACGGCCGAACCACCACGCCGCCCACGCGAGGAAGGCGAGTCGATTCCAGCCGAGAGCATTCCGGTGGAGACGACCCAACGGTCGCGTCGCTCCCGCCGCCGCCGCTAGCGCCGCCCGCGGCCGGGGTTCGAACCCCGGCCATTTTCATTGCTCCAAACCTGACCGTCCGCGAGGGAGGCATGACATGGCCGAGTCGAACAACGCACGTGAAGCGCTGACCGAGGCGGAACAGCTACGCCGCCGCTTGGTCGCCGAAAAGCGCGCCCAGGCGGCGGCGCTGTTGCAACAGCACGATATCGACTGCTGGCTGACCTTCGCCCGCGAAGGGAGCGATCTGCTGTTGCCATTTCTCATCGGCAACGAGGAGATCGTCGGCGCCAGCGCGTTGATGGTCTTTGTCGACGGCACCGGCGCTGCCGTCGTCGCGGACTACGACATCGGTCAAGTGGACGGCCTCTACGACGACGTGCGGCCCTATTCCCTCGATTGGCGCGAGCCGTTCCAGGCAATCCTCCAGGAGCGCCAACCGGCGCGGATCGGGATCAACTACAGCGAGCATGACCACGGCGTCGACGGCCTGACCTACGGCCTGCACCAGGCGCTGGTCAATGCGCTCGATCCGATTGGCATGGTCGACCGTCTAGTCACGGCGGAGCCCGTGGCCGCCATGGTTCGCGCCATCAAGACGCCCGAAGAGTTGGAGCGGATGCGCCGGGCGGCGGCGATCACGCAGCGCATCTTCGACGATCTGACCGGCATGCTGAAACCGGGACTGGCCGAGGTCGAGGTCTACGAGATCGTCGTCGAACGGATGCAAACCTACGAGCTGACACCGGCCTGGGACGCCACCTATTGCCCCACCGTCGCCACCTCGCGCACACGATCCGGCCACAACCCACCCGGCGCCACCCGGATCGAACCGGGCGACGCCCTCCGGGTCGACTTCGGCGTCGTTTACGACGGCTACGCCTCGGACATGCAGCGCACGTGGTACTTCCGCCGTGCGGCCGAGTCAGGTCCGCCCGCCGAACTGATCCACGCCTACAAAACGGTGCGTGATGGTATCCGCATGGCCGCCGAGATGATCAGACCCGGCAAGCGCGGCTACGAAATCGACGAACCGGTCCGCCAATACGTCTCCGACCGCGGCTACACCTTCACCCACGCTCTGGGCCACCAGCTCGGCCGCCTGGCCCACGATGGCGGCATGCTCCTCGGTCCGCGCAACGCTCGCTACGGCGCGCGCTCCGGCGGCGTCATGGCGGAAGGTATGGTCTTCACCCTGGAACCGGTCATCGGCCCCATCGGTCTCGAAGACGACGTCGTCGTCACCGCCAACGGCTGCGAATTCTTCGTCGAACCCCCCGAGGGCCCGTACATCCTGTAGCCGCGCTCGCCGCGCCCGCGATCTCGGCAATGGCCACCTCAATTGCGAGCGCAAAGTTGCGAGCATCGAACCGGGTTTCGATCCGCTCGACGATTTCCGCCCTGGTATGATCGCGCCGGCATTGAGGAGGCTGCGATGACACGCTCCGGACGGCCGACGACGCTGGCGTTCAACGGGATGGTCGCGACCCCGCATTCGCTTGCCACGGCGGCGGGACTTGAGGCGCTGCGCGCGGGTGGAACCGCGATAGACGCCGCCATTGCCGCTAACGCGGTTTTGACGGTGGCCTACCCCGATCAAACATCAATCGGCGGTGACTGTTTCCTGATCTACTACGAGGCGAAAACCGGTACCTTGCACGGGCTCAACGGTTCCGGCCGCGCGCCGCGCGCCGCCGACCGCGAAGCGTTGCGCGCTGCCGGACACCGCACGATGCCGCGCCGCGGCATCCACACCGTAACCGTTCCGGGAACGATCGACGCCTGGTCCGAAGCAAGCGAGCGGTTCGGCCGCCTCGGTCTCGATCGTCTCTTGCAACCCGCGATTGCCTACGCCGGCGACGGCTTTCCGGTTTCGCCGAACCTTGCCGCAAACCTGGCCTTGACGGACACCGACGATTGGTCGCCCGCGTTCAAGGCGATCTACCACCCAGGCGGATGCGTCCCTCGCCGTGGAGAGCGATTGGCGCTACCAGACCTGGCGCACACGCTCGATCTCATCGCGAAAGTCGGCCGCGACGCGTTCTATACCGGACCCGTCGCGAAGGCGATAGCCGCGACCTCGCGCCGGCTCGGCGGCTGGATCGCGACCGACGACCTCGCCGACCACCGCACCGAATGGGTGACGCCGCTGACGACCGACTACCGTGGCGTCACCGTCGCCGAAGTGCCCCCGAATTCCCAAGGTCTGACGGCGCTCATCGAGATCAATCTCGTCGAGCAAGAAGCCGTCAGCCCGTGGGGCACGACCGACCACCTGCATCCGTTGATTGAAGCGAAGAAGCTGGCCTTCCACGTTCGCGACACGCGGCTGGGCGACCCCTCCCACGTCGAAATTGACGTAGCACACCTCACGTCCAAGTTGTTTGCCCGCGAACTCTGGGCGGCTTACGATCCGAACCAAGCCCTGACGGGCATGCCGGCACTGGCCGGCGATACCGTTTTTCTCTGCGCCGTCGACCAAGACGGGAACGCCGCATCGCTCATCCAGAGCATCTACCTCGGCTTCGGTTCCGGCGTCGTCGCCGAGGGCACCGGCGTCCTCCTCCAGTGCCGCGGCGCCTACTTCTCGCTCGACGACGATCATCCGAACCGGTTGGAGCCCGGCAAGCGTCCCCTCCACACCCTGATGCCGGCCATGCTCCTGCGTGACGGCCAGTTGCTCGGCCCAGTTGGGTCCCAAGGCGGCGACGCGCAAGCCCAAGTTCATCTTCAGCTCATCACACATCTGGTTGACTACGGCATGGACCCACAGCAAGCGATCGAGGCGCCGCGCTGGGTCGCGGGCGGACCCTCCGACGCCGATCCCCGCTTCGTCGCGCTCGAATCCCGTTTCCCGGACGAGACCTTTGTGGAATTGGCCGCTCGCGGTCACGTCGTCCATCGGACCGATCCCTGGGACATCAACTTTGGACAGGCGCAGATGATCCTGCGCGACGCCGAAACCGGCCTCCTGCAAGGCGGCGCCGATCCCCGCGCGGACGGCGCGGCGCTCGGCTATTAGGGTAGAGGACACATGAGTCAAACACACCACCTGGCGCGGGATCGCTACCACGGGGAATGAGACCCGACGCTGCCGCCGCGCCTGACGATCGCTTCCGGCGACACCGTCGTCTTCGAAACCCGCGACGCCTCCAACGGCAAGGCGCGCGACCGCATCCCGCCGGAGGTGCTCGATGCGCTGCCCGCCGATCTGCGCCGTTTGATCGATGACTATGCCGAACACTATCGCGACGAGACATTGACGCCTGGGCATGCGATGACCGGTCCGGTCGCAATCGAGGGCGCGATGCCTGGCGACGCGCTCCAGATCGACGTCGTTTCCGTCGAACCAGCACCGTGGGGATGGACGTCGTTTTCGCCCGGCTTCGGCCTTCTCGCCGGCGAGTTCGACTTCCGGCATATACAGATATGGGATCTCAGCAACGGGACCGACGCGGAGCTAAAGCCCGGCATTCGCGTGCCTTTGGAGCCGTTCTGCGGCGTCATGGGGGTCGCGCCGGACGTGCCAGAGCCGGTCAGCACGCTGCCGCCACGCACTGCCGGCGGCAACATGGACGTCAAGCAACTCACCGCCGGTTCGACCCTCTATCTCCCGGTCCAGGTACGCGGCGGGCTCTTCTCCGCCGGCGACGCGCATGCGGCACAGGGCGACGGCGAAGTCTGCGGCGCGGGGATCGAGATGGAGAGCGTGACGACGCTCCGTTTCACCCTGCGCCAGGACCTCGTGCTGACCCAACCTCGTTTCGAGACCTTCGGTCCGCTGCCGGGCGGTTGGAACGACGCCGGCCACATCGCCACGACCGGTATCGGCCCGGACCTCTTCGAGGCCACACGCGACGCCGTCCGCCAGATGATCTCGCTGCTCGTCGACGACCTCGAACTCACGCGGGAGGAGGCCTACGTCCTCTGCTCGGTCGCCGTCGACCTCAAAATCAGCGAAATCGTCGACGCTCCGAACTGGCTCGTCTCGGCCTTTCTACCAAAGGGATTGTTTGTCGCCTGAGCGCGTCCCAGCGTTTCAACGCCGCGTCCGCCCCGATGGCTCTGCAGTTCAGCTGAACAATTCACCCCGCGTGTCGAAAGCCTGCCTCGCGCATGGTCAGCGGAGCGTCCTCGCCAAAGACGCGAGCATCCACTACCTCACCCAGGATGACGACCGAGTCGCCGGCCGGCATCTCCCAGCGAACCTCACAGACGACATAGCCCAAGGAGACGGCGAGCGCCAAATCTCCGGCAACCGTCTCGACGACGTCGAGGATGACGGTCTCGAACTTGTCTCCGGCGCGCTTCTTCGGCCGCCCAAGAGCGCCGGCCAGCTCCTTCTGTTCGGCTGAGAGCGGGCAAACCGTGAACCGGCCGCTCGCCCGGATGATCGGCAATGTCGAACTGTCGTTCTCGACCGACACCATCACCAGCGGCGGCTCGAACGACGCCTGGCTCAGCCAGTTCGCCGTGAACACGCCCCGCTCGTCGCCATGGTGCGCGGTGACAGCGTAGAGTCCATACGTGAGCTGGCGGAGAACGGACTTCTTGGCGTCGGGATCCATCCGCGGATTATCGCTCGGGCACGGGCGTTCCGGCCGGCGCCCCGCCGATGCCGGGGATACCCAACACGTCGAACGGCCGGCGAGCGTGGACGATACCGTCGGCGGTGGCGACGTAGACGATCCCGTCGACGACCGCGGGCGAGGAAAGTATCGGTCCGAGTTGAGTCCGGGTTCGTTCCTCGCCCGTTTCGGCGTCGATGCTATAGAGAAACGTGTCGATGCCGCCGACGTAGACCACACCGTCGGCGACCGCCGGCGACGACGAGACGACATCGCCGGTTTCGAACCGCCACCGCTCCTCGCCCGATTCGGCGTCGAATGCATACACGAAGTGATCGTCGCTGCCGACGAAGACCGCGCCGTCGGCGACCGCGGGCGAGGAGAGTATGGGCCCGTCGGTTTGGATACGCCATTGCTCCTCACCGCTCGCCGCATCGACCGCGATCACGGCGCCGCCGTCGTTCCCAATAAAGACCGAGCCGTTGCTCACCGCGGGTGACGAGCTCACAAAGTCGCCGGTTTGGAATCGCCAGATCTGCTCGCCCGATTGCGCGTCCACCGCAAAGAGCGTTTGCGCGGCGCCGATGTAGACGACGCCGTCGACCACGGCCGGCGACGAGAAGGCGGGCCCGATGCGGAGGCTCCAGCGCTCCTCACCGGTCGCGGCGTCGACCGCGTAGAGGAAGGTGTCGTTGCTGGCCACGTAGACCACGCCGCCAACCACCGCTGGCGACGACTGAATCGCGTTGCCGGTCGTGAAGCGCCACCGCTCCGTGCCCGTGTCGGCGTTGATTGCGTAGAGG